>JBOHXA010000714.1:0-20615 GCA_050737335.1 Limisphaerales bacterium
TGACGACCAATCCAGTCAAATAACTTCGGTATTTCAGAATGCAATTGTAACCGTTGGTGACATCGCAATTCAGATTGTGAAGGTTGACCCAGGTAAATTCGCCTTCGCCGTCTCGACGGTTCACGCACACGATTTGTGGACGGGTTCGGTTCACGATACCTTCGAGAGAGGCAAATAAAGCAATCTCGGGATCGCTGCTGAAACTGATATCAATACAATCAAGAACGGCCGCGGGTTTTGAAAATGTGGGGAACATTTGATTCGCAGGCCAGGTGAGGCCCTGTCCCCGGGCGATCACGATGCACGACGAGGAGAGCAGAATCAGCAACCCGGTGATCCCGCAGCCACCGCGGGCCAAGACCCTGGCGCGGGGCGGCCGGTCCATTGAACGGTTTAACATAATTTAATCAGTATTGGGGCCCAGTTCGGCGGCGGTCAGATTGGAATAGCTTGAGAGGGAGGCGTTGGAGTCCGGGCAATAGTCACGGACTCCGATCATGCCGTTTGAAAAATGGCCGTCGCTGACTTCGATGGCCGGTTCAAGGGAACCATTTACAAAAACCTGGAGGAGCGTTCCGACCGCCCGGATTTTCAGATGATAAAAATGGTCAGCCTTGAATGTCATTGGCACGGACATAAGGGAATGCCAGCCGTTGTTGGCATAACCAAATTCCAGTTCAGAATCCTTTGAACTGATGCCGGCATAATAACCGCGATATGCGTCGGCGCCGATGTCCGGTTTGCTGACGCGGAAAATCAGTCCCGCATTCCCCGCGCGGCCGACTTGAACGTCGCCTTCATAAACAAAATTCGTGAAAGCGGTGGCCATCGCCATGGCCTTTGCGCCGTCGGCGGAACCCGGGACTGTGCTTAATACGCCGTTACGGGCCGACCAATTTCCACCGAAGGTCGTCCAGCGCCGGCACCAGGACGGGCCGAAATCCTCCTTGAACGAACCCGACACTGGCGAAGGCGTTCCCAAATACGGAAACCAACTGATGCGCAGGCGATGTGAACCGAATGGCGTCAACGTCACGGTTTTCAATGGACATTCTGATGCCACGGGACTGACCGGCGGTTCAAACGCATGCGTGCCACGCCAGCCAATCGTCCAGTCCGGCAGGAGGCGCGCGCGCGCGACGAGAGCGACCGAAGGTTGAGAAGGGTCGAATGGATCGGCAGGGACCGGGCCGAAATTGGTGAACATCAAAGATGCGGCGGGATTCTCAGTGTCCAACTGCAGCGCATAATTCCACGGAGTTGTGGCATGGATTTCAAACTCATCGAAACCCATTCCACGCGGGTCGCGGGCGCGCACCGTCCATTTTTCGCCGATCCGCAAAGAATAGACGAGCGGGCCGCGATTGATCGCGACGGCGCGGCTGGGACCGGCCAGCGTTTGGATGGGCATTGGCAGGTTGGCCACCACAGAATCTCCATTGGACCAAGCGCGCTGGATGCGAAAAAATGAGCCGGGGGTGATGCCGGATTCCGGCTGGCCGTTGACGGTGATTGTGGCATGGCTGCACCAACCCGGGATGCGCAGGGCGAGCGGAAACGCAGCGGCATGGCTCAGGGAGATTTTCAGACGCACTTGATCTTCAAATGGATAGCCCGTGTCCTCCGTGACCTGGACCTGCGCGCCGCCGGCCAGGGCATTCACTACTGTCGGGCCATAAGCGATTAAAGCCAGTCCTCCATCCGCCGTGGCGGCCCAGGAGTTTTCAATAAATTTTGGCCAGCCCATGTGAAAATTATACCGGCAACAAGGATAACCCGAATACGGACCTGGAAGGGTGCCATTTGGATAGTCCTGGTCAAAGCCGTGACCGCCGTAAACGGCAATGACATTGTTTGCCAGGGTATAGTATTGAATGCCCTTGATATGATTGGCCAGCGCCGCGGGCAATGCATTATAGGAAATGGTTTCGAGGCGATCGGCCAGGAGCGGGTCGCCGGTAATACGCACTGCTGTTTCAAGACTCAGCATGGCTTCGACAATGGCGCACAGTTCGACTCCCTGGATGCTGGCGTCGCCGGCGAGAAGTTCGGTGCCGCTGTTGATGCCGAATGAAAGGGCATTTTCGCGCATTAAATTATCCAGGCCCAGAGAGGCGGCATTCAACAGGTTCGGCGCGCCGGCAAGCTGATAGTACACGGCGGGCATCTTCAGCGCCTCTTCGATATTGACGTTGTGCTTGGGCTGAAAATCTCTTCCGAAAAGAACAAAATCATCATTCGTAAAAATGCCGGGCCAATCATAGGCTTGCTGGTGGAGTAAACGGACCAGAGACAACAGATTGGTGTCGGCGGTGCGATTATAAAGCCAAAGCGCCACGTCCATTTCGTCGCCGGCCCTTGCGCGCGCCCAGTCCTTGAGCGGACGAGCCGGAAGATTGGCGAGCATATAGTGAAAGTATTTTTCCAAAACGACGGGCACGCGCGGGTCCGCGGTTGCTTCGTAGTAATCCTTCAGCGAATAAGTGGCGAGGATTCTGGGCCACCAATCATCATTTGAGGCCGGGCCGATGTAGCCGTCGGCCCTTTGATGGTCGAGCAACCAATCCACCCATTTGCGGGCTTTCTGTTTGAGGCCTGGATCGTCCAGCGTGAAGGCCAGGGCAATAAGACCCCTAAGATAATACGGTCCGCGCTCCCAGTTTTCGCCCGTGCCGCCCAGCCACGCGCTGTTCGTGCCGAGATCGTTGGCATAAAGAGTTTCGGCGTTGCCGGTCAGGCCGTCCCGCTGCATCTGGCATTGCTTTAGCAGCCAGCCGAGCGGGCGGACGCTTCCCAGTGGCAGCGCTACAAAGGGGGTCGGGGCCAGTGGCGGGCGATTCGCAATAACGGGGGTGGGCGGAAGATTCGAAGAAGATGGGAAATCAATTGCTTCAGCCATCGAACCCCAAACCATCCCCGCCAAAATCATCGGGGCAATGAGCTTGACCTTTGCGATCACGCGATGAGTACTGTGACTAGTTCGTTTGGACGTCCACAAGGCCAAAATCTATATATTGTCCGCCAACCGTTTGATGACAATGCACGGCGATCACGTTCTTTCCGGACTTGAGTGCCGCCTTTCCGGCCGCGGTCAACGGGAACGAATCATAGTTGCAAATGAAACCGCTAGTCTTGAGGGCCAGCACCCCATTGATATACACCTCAGCGCCTTCATCGTGATGCAGCCAGCCTTCCAGGTCGTCATACCTTGACGGCGCAATGATGACCTCGCGGCGCAGCCAGATATCGTCCGTTTGCCACGTGGTGCCAATGACGGCGCCCGGCGTACCGGATGTGCCAAAGCCGCTTTTGCCCCGCGTCCAGGATGAATCATCGTAATTGACACTCGTCCAATCGCCTTCTGGCCTGGCCAGAGTATAGTCCCATATCGCCGGTTGCGTATCGGCCGCGGGAAGAATGACTGTCATTTTTTCGGGGGGTGGAATGGGCGCCCAATTTGCGGCTTTCGTTTGGTCACGATCTGCATATTTCCTCCAGATCGGCCTATGATAAAGCATTTCCAAGAAGACGCCGCCGACGACGGGGCGCGCGTCGAACCCAACTCTTCGCGCCGTTTTGGTCTGGTACCAATCGCTCATCGGAGTGCGATCCGGCGTGGCATTCAAAAATGCGACGACGTGATTGACCAGGTCTTCGAAGTCCCGCCGGTTTTCGGTGAGCGTTGCCGTCCATGTCGTCCAGTCCAATTTGGTGTAATTCTTGCGACAATCCAGGGGAAGACCGTATTGGTTTTGCATTCGTTTGTAATAAGCCATCTCCTTTTGCGCCACGCTATCGGGAAACAAATTGAGCCTCAAAATTTTGTCCCAGACCAGGTTATACTTTTGGCTCCAGGTGCCGGGCTTGTCGAACGCGAGCCGGAAATGGTCGCCGTCATCGGCATCGGCAATCCAGCGCCGGGCAAATTGGTGGGCCACTTTTGAATAGTCCGCCGCTTCGGCGCTTTGACCCCGCATTTCGCATAGTTTGGCAAACGCGCCCAAGGCACAAATTGTTTTCGCGGACAAATTAACGTTATGAGCCATGTGACCGGCGAAATCGTCGGTGCAGAGTTGGTTTTCCGGATCAAATCCCTTGGATTTGAGATATTCCGCCCATTGCTTAAGCTGCGGCCAATACAAGCCTGCGAAGTCCGCGTTGCCTTCCATTTCAGCGACGGCGCAAAACAGCAGAAGCAGATTTCCGCTTTCCTCGACGGGCATCTGGTCTTTGGCGCTACGCTCGCCGCCGCCGTAAACCTGGCCGTTCGCCTGGGGATATGTTCCCAAATCATGCGGCGCAAAGGGAAATTTCCAGCGCGGGCTGGCGGCGTAGTTCATGAATGGCACGAGAAAGGACTTAGCCAGGGTTGGTCCAAACAATAAAAATTGCGGGGACATGGGATAGAAAACGTCCGCCGTGCTGATGCAGCCGTTGGAATGGTTTTCCTTGCAGAAAAACAGAGGCTGGCCATTGTCATCGGCGACGAATTTGCCGGCGGCAAAACATTGCCGATAGGCCAGAGCGGCCAATTCCGCATAATTTTCACCGCCGACCCGACGCAAATCGCGCATCAATTCGACGTCAAAGGCCGCGCATCGTTTCTGCAACGAGGGATAGTCCCGCGCGGCCGCCTGCAATAGATCGGCCGCCTGCCATCCGTTGCGCCGCCAATAGGGACGCAGATTGTGCTTCATGTATTGGATTGAATAGATTTCGTCGTAGGCCAGCATTAACCAGGACGACTTGGGTTTGGAGCCAACAGCGCCCAGGTTTGCCTCGAACGCAATGACCGAATCGTTTCGAGCGTTGTTTTGGAGTGACGCCTTGTCGGCAGGCGAAGGAAGGATGCCGTGATTGATAAAACTATTTCGGGCGCTTTCAGCCGTGTTTGCTGTTAAATCCGCAGTTTTGCTTTCGGGCGCGGCCACATAAAAATATCCCCAGTCAATGCGGATATCGTCGCCCTTTTTTTGGAGCACGGGCTGCCCCACTGAACCGACGTTCCAAGCTTTGATTCCAGCGGTGTCGGCTCTCTGGAAGTTGACCGGCTGGTCCGGTGTATTAACGGCCATCTCGGAACTGGCGTCAAAATAAACGGACACATTGTGTTTCTTTCCGTCGATGGAATTGGCCTTCCACGTCAGATAGGTCACGGGGCGGGACAATAAATCCAAATTGGCTGGCAAATCGCCGTTCATGAAGGTCAATATTAACCTAATGCCAGCGCCCTCAAATGTATAAATGGTCCGGGTCGGCAGAACTTGCAGGCTTGATTGTTGGAGCGCGGGCACGCCTTCGGGTTCGGCGCCCATGACACGGAAACTATGCCTATCTATCCTAACCAGGCTGATGAGACTTTGCGGTTTGCCGGTCCAATGGGTGGTGTTCACATCAGTCAGGCGGTCGGCCGCAGACCACACACTGAAATACGGGTCGCATGCGACCAACGGTACCGCTGGAGGACGAAAGGTTTGCGATTGAACCACGCAAATCGGCATCAACGTGAACGAGAGCGAAAGCACAAATAATAATCCGAGGCGAAGTTTAAAAAGGCGCATAACCATAAATTGAAAAGGAAGGAGCAGTGTAAAGAACCCTGAACGGCGCATCCATAACCGTTATTGCTCGAGAGGACCGGAGCCGGGCAACCATGGAACTGTCCAGGTATATTCAAAGTGAGGCTTGTCATCGTTGTTCCACCGTGCGCGCCAGTCGCCGTTGTTGGGATCAATTGTCGTATTGCGTAATGGCGATTCGACGTGGCCATCAGCAAATACCATGTCTGTATGGTACGTGTGGCGATTGCAGGGGACCTGCGTGTGGTTGGCGGGTCCCTGGCTGGCCGCAGTCGGGTCGAGGTTGGCGTTGAATTGGATGTCGTTGGCCGGAGCATCGGACCGAAGGTCGCCGATCGCGATCATATCGGAAGGATGGCGCACCTTGGCCGGTGTTACGACGGTGCCATCAAACAAACCACCGTTGACGTCTCCGCCGAGACCGAGCTGTGGCTTGGCCTGGTCGCTGAGACCCCAATCATTATAGCCGTAGGAAAAGCGAGTGCCATTGTCAGCGGTTGCCCCGGCAATAATTCCGAAGGGATCAATTTTGCCATCTTCACCGATGACCGACTTGACGGTAGGGTTTTCTTTTGGGTCCCAAGCACTTTCGGCAAGAGCCGCAGGGCACCAGAAGGCTTTGCGATTTTGCACCACTCCGGAGCTATAGAGCCGGGGAGGCCAAACATAAATGTTCCGGGTTATGTCCACGTTCCCAGGATATTGATTGTATGTGTCCGCGTACATGGTAAGGGCAAGGCCGAGTTCATGTAAATTACTGATGCAGGCGGCTTGTTGGCCTCTTTTTTTTGCCTGGTTTAAGACGGGCAACAAAATGGCGGCCAAAATGGCTATAATCGCGATAACCACCAAAAGTTCAATGAGCGTGAAGGCTGGATGGCGATACCGATTCATCAAGGGCCCCGGACTTGGATTATGTAACGATACGTTCATCTCCAAACCGCAAAAAGAACCATGGAAACGGTTTGCCCATCGCGCTTGGACGGCGTTGCCATCGTCTCTTTTGTTCTCATGGTTTAAAGCACGATACTTCCGCCGCCCGCTGTTGTCATGTGGCATAAAATGGCCACATGCAATGTTAGGAAATCGCTATGAAATTGAGCGGGTTTGCGCTATTAATCGGATATGAATCCCGCCCGAAAAAAGCTTCGGACGAACTTAAGCAGAACCGGGCTGACGCGGAACCTGCCTCCTCTAAGCCGCCGCAAAGTGTGGCTTTTTCGATTGGTGCTTGCCATAGGCGTCCCGATCCTCTTTTTGGGCGCAGGAGAACTGGTTTTGCGCCTCGCAGGTTTTGGCTATCCAACAGGATTCCTGCTTTCGTCGGAACGCGATGGCCACGCGGTATTTGTGCAGAATAATCAGTTTGGCTGGCGTTTTTTTGGCGCGGCAATGGCGCGAATACCGGAACCGTTCTGCGTTCCCAAAGTCAAGGACCCGGACACGGTCCGAATCATTGTTTTTGGAGAGTCTGCCGCCCAGGGTGATCCCCAGCCTCGTTTTGGATTATCACGAATGTTACAGGCCATGTTGGAATTACGCTATCCGGGCACGCGCTTTGAGGTCATTAATACCGCGATGGTGGCCATTGATTCCAACGTCATTCTTCCCATTGCCCGTGATTGCACCCGGGCGAATGGCGACATTTGGGTCATCTATATGGGCAACAATGAAGTTGTCGGGCCATTTGGCGCGGGCACGGTCTTCGGGCAACAGACTCCGCCGCTTCCGCTGATTCGAGCGGTCGTCGCATTGAAATCCACCCGCATTGGCCAGCTAATGGACGGCTTGATCCGGGGAATACGCAAGCCGCCGATGGATCAAAACGCATGGGGCGGCATGGAAATGTTTCTTAACCAACAGGTTCGGGCCGACGACCCGCGCATGAATATCGTGTATGACCATTTTGCCCGTAATCTCTCGGATATTATCAGTGTTGGAAGGCGCAGTGGCGCGGGCATAGTTGTCAGCACCGTAGCGGTAAACCTGAGGGATTGCGCGCCATTTGGTTCAGAACACCGGACAGGACTCACGGACGCTGACAAGAAGAAATGGGAAGCGCTGTATCAAAGCGGCGTCGCCGCCCAAGGCGCCGGTGATATTCAGAAGGCGGCGAAGGTTTTTCGCGAGGCGGCGATGATAGACGATCGCTTTGCCGAACTCTGTTTTCGCCAGGGTAGCTGCGCGCTCGCCCTGGGCAAACCTGATGAGGCTCAAAAACAGTTCACAGCCGCCCGCGATTTGGACACCTTGCGTTTCCGCTGTGACAGCCGGTTGAATGAATTGATTCGACAAATCGTTTCAGGTCGCGACGATTCCCGGGTTGTGCTCGCGGATGCTGAACATTCGTTTGCCGACCATAGCCCGAACGGTTTGCCCGGGGACGATTTGTTCTACGAGCATGTTCATCCAACCTTCGATGGAAATTACCTGTTGGCCCTCACGATCGCTCCAAAACTGGAAAGCCTTCTTCCGGAATCGGTTGCCGCGCAAGTTCCGACGAGTCGTCTCTGGCCGTCCGAAGCCGGCTGTGCGCGACGCCTGGCCTGGTCCGACTGGGACAAAGAGCACGCTTTGGCTGAAATGTCTTCCCGGCTGGCCGAACCGCCGTTCACCGGGCAGTTGAATCACGGCGCGGAGCTCAAAAAGATGGAAACTGCCCTGCAAAAACTCATGCCTGCTGTTCAACCGGCCGGGGTTCAAGCTGCCGAGAACCTTTGTAAACAGGCTCTGGATTCGGCGCCGGACGACCCTGTGGTGCGGGAACAACTCGCGGCGCTCGAGGAATCAACCGCTGATTTGACGGATGCGGTGGTCAATGCGAGACGCGCCATAGAAATTCTGCCCGATGCGTCAGAGGACTGGTCGCAATTGGGCGCCATCCTAGCCCAACAGCGCAACTTTGATGACGCGGCAGCCGCATTCCGGCGCGCCTTTCAATTGAATCCTGAATCCCTGTGGGCATTAAAAAATCTCGCCCAGGCGCTGAATGATTTGGGACAAACAAAACGGGCTGTCAAAGCATACAAGCACGCCCTGGCGGTCAACGCGCATTTCGGGCCCGCTTGGCTCGGTTTAGGCCAAGTCTATGAGAAAATGGGCGACAACATGCGAGCGCAGGATTGTTACAAGAAAGCCCTGTCAAATCGCGTTAGAAACGGGATTGAGTTAACGACGCTGGCGCGTTTTTGCCAAAGCCGCGGTTGGTATGAAGCCGCGGCGACGAACTATGAGGATGCCATAAGCTTGAACCCCGGGAATGCGACGCTCTACGTGGATGCCGGGCAAAATCTTGAGGCGCTGAACCGTCATGCTGATGCTGAAAAGCATTTTTCAGACGCAGTTAAAATATCGCCGGATTCAATGCAGGCTCATTTTCTGTACGGCTTGGAACTCGGGCGCGACGGGAACGCGGCCGGGGCGGCGGACCAATTTGACGACGCTGTGCGAATCATGCCGAATCTGCCGCAGGCCCGATTAAACCTGGGAATAGCGCTGGAAAACGAAGGAAAGTATTCTGACGCGTTGGCGCAATTTGACAGAGTCCTGGAGCAAAACCCGTCGGACACGATTGCGCTGAGTCATGAAAAAGCTTTAAGGCGGAAATTGGCGGGAACGGCGCCTCATTGAGTGGATTGCCGGATTGTCAAAAAAGGCCGAAGCCAAATCGGCTCCGGCCTTGTTGACAATCAATCAAATCGGACGGTTTTATTGGACCAAAAGCCTGAAGAACTGTTCGTTGCCCGATGCCGGGAGGGTGTAAGGAGGCGTAGCCGCGCTGTTGGTCGTCCAGGGGCCGAGCACGTTCGTTGACTCCAGGAGCGTTCCGGTTTGCCAATCGAGCACGACATTCGGCCCTGACTGAGTTATATGCAGCGTCTGCGGGCCTAAAACGAACGTTCCGTTGTATAGCCCCGCCGCCTGCGCCGCGGTGAACGCCTGGTTAAAGATCGCTACATGAGCGATGTTTGCCGCCGGCAGCAATCGCGCCGTCCCATAATCAGGCGAGCCGCCAATCCAAACATCCAAATTATCGCCTGTGGGCGTAACGGCGACTGAATTGTTTGCCACCAGCACGCCGTCCACATAGAGGGAGCCGTTATTGGCCTGACTGGTGTTTCCCGTATAGGAATAGGTTATCATGTGCCAATTGTTGTCAAAAATGCCGGGAGAGGCTATCGGGTCTGTCGCGTCCGCCGGAGCCGCGCCGTCATTGGCGCCGGGCTGGCCGCTGGGATTGACGCTCAGGCGCCAGGATTGATCGCCATGTCCAACAATGCCGTCGAAGGTTGGCGTCACCAGCAGTTGAATCCAGGTCGTTACCGTAATAGGACCGGTGATATTTAACTGTCCGACAGGAATATCGGCAATCGCTGACAGGAATTGCGCGGCGTAGCTCGAACTGCCGAAGAAGGTCTGCGGCGGTCCGCCCTGGCCCAGAGTAACGCTTGAGCCGGTGATGGAGGGGAAATTTGTGTAGGTTCCATTATCACCGCCAACGACATCATAGGCAATCGTGCCGCTGGTCTCCTGCAAAGGCCAGTAAGCAACCGGGTCATATTGCATGACAGTTTGCTCATAAGGGCTGGGAGAGACGACCGATACGGTCAGGTCCGAGCTGAGGATGCTTCCATCCACGTTGCTGACCAGGACGGCATAAGTGCCCGCATTACCGGACTGCGCATCAGGAATCGTTAATGTGGGATTCGACGAGGTGCTAATGGGTGTTGAGCCGTCATTGAAGAACCATCTATATACAAAGGGCGTCGTTCCAACGACACTCACGCTGGCGGTCAATGTCGCGCCCTGGAGAAAGGTATCGCTGGGCTCCGGTTGTTGCGTAATGATGGGCGCGCTGGATGGAACGGTGATGGTCGAGCTTGTTCCCGTTGTTCCGTTGACGGCGGCGCTAATCGTGGCGCTGCCTGTGGCGACGGCGGTCACAATGCCATTGCTGTTCACCGTGAGAACGCTGGAATCGCTGCTGACCCAATTTGTCGCCGCACTTGTGACCACAATGCCGGAAGCTTCGGTGAAATTGCCCGTGACCGTCACCGGCTGGCTCTGGCCCTGAACCATAGTATCGTTGGTGACCGTGAGTTCGATCGCCGTCGGCGTCAAATTGGTCACTACGACCGATGGGCCGGCCGCGGCGGCGACCGCCAGGTACAATGGCGTTACGGCTCCGTCCCAAATCCTGAACTCATAAATGGTCCCCTGGAATTGCGGGTCAGGCCACGGATCCTGCCCAAGATAATTGTTCGCGGTGTCATAACTTCCGGGAATGTAAGTATTGTCGGGTACCTTGACCGACGCAAGAAATGAGCCGCCGTCATAAAGGCTGCCCGTTAATGTCTGCGAATTGAAAGTGGCGACAACGTATTGTTCGGAACCGTTGGGGAATTGCAGGTTTGAAAGGGCGTCATACTCAGTTCCGTTTTTGATGGCCATGGACATATTATTATTATTGTTGGCCGGGTAGGGAATATATCCGATGTATTGGCCGGTGCCATTGTTGAAATTCCAAAGCTCTGCCCATGTGTTCTGGGCGCTCTGCGTTACCCAACATTCGACCGTCAGTGACGTCGTGTTCGTCAGAATCCCGGACGGCAGGCTTACATAACCTGAATAACCGGGGCCGCCGCCCCCGGGCAGCGTAAGGCCGTCACCGATTATCGCGGCAGTTCCGCTGCTGCCGGGGGGAACCAATGCCCCATTCCATTTCGGTCCGCCGACCGAATCGGAGGCGTCGCTGACAAAACTGTAACGATGTTCAAGGATTGCCTGAGCGACCGTCAGCACTTCAGGGACGTTGGTGCTTCCAGCCGTATTCGAGACGAGGACATTGTATGTTCCCGCACTGGAGAATGAGACGTTTGTGAGAGTCAACGTCGGGCTGGTCGCGCCCGGGATGGGCGAAGAGCCAAAACTCCATTGGTAGTCAAGTCCCCCGCCAAAAGCCACGACGCTGAGAGTCACTGTATCATTTACAGCCGCAAGCAAATTGCTGGAATATTGAGTGACCATGGGAGGGGTTGTTGCGACCGTAATCGTCGCGCTGGTTGCCGCCACGCCGCTCACGGTGGCGCTCACCGTCGCAGTCCCGCCGCTGACGGCGGTGATCAGACCGCTTTGGTTCACCGTGAGGACGCCCGGATTGCTGCTGACCCAATTGGTGGCGCCGCCGGTGACATTGACACCGGATGCTTCCGTAAAGTCACCGGTCGCGGTTGCTTGCTGGATTTGCGAGCCAATCATGCTCAAATTAGTGACGTCAAGAGCAAGCGACGTCGGAGTAAAGTTCGTCACCACAACCGAGTGGCCGGCGGCGGCGCTGACTTCCAAATAGACCGGCGACACCGCGCCGTTCCATATTCTGAGCTCGTAAATGGTGCCGTCAAATTGCGGATCCGGGTAGGGGTCCTGGCCCAGGAAATTATTGGTAGTGCCTCCCGCGCCCCCGATGGAACCGGGAATATAAGCGCTAGTTGGAAAACTTCTTGTGGCAAGGAGATTGCCATTGTCGTAAAGGCCGCTGGTTAACGTTGCGCTGTTAAAAGTAAAGGCGACGTATTGCTCGGCATTGGTCGGGAAATGTATGGATGAAACGGTGTCAATCTCGTTGCCGCTGGGATTGATGCCCAGTTCCATATTCCCATTGTCCCGGTTGGGAAATGCGATCAATCCCATGTTCTGGCTCTGGCTGTCTCCAAAGTCAAATATTTGCGCCCACCTCTGGCCATTATTTTGTGTCACCCAGCACTCGATTGTGAGGGAGGTCGTGTTGGTCAGGATTCCCCCGGGCAAGGTCACATACCCGGAATAATCCGCTGTGGGTCCGCCCGGCAACGCAAGACCACTAGAAATGGTCGCTGGAGGGCCGTTAGTGCCTGGCACAATGGTTCCAGTCCAAGCCGGACCGCCCACTGAATCCGAAGCATCGGCGATAAAACTATAACGGTGCAACAGCGTTTGAGCGGCCGTGACAAAGATAGTGGGGCTTGTGGCGGTAATGCCATTAACGGTAGCGCTAACCGTGGCATTGCCAATTCCAACACCAACGATGACGCCGTTGCCGGGGTTTACCTGAAGAACGTTTGGATTGCTGCTGATCCAGTTGGTCGCGATGCTGGCAGCGTTAAAGATATTGGTGCCCGTCGCGGCAAGCGTGACATTAATTGCGGCCTGCGCGGTGCCCGTGATGACCAGATTCGTGCCACTTGTTAGAAAAGTGGCGGAAGTTGGAGTCAAGCTGGTGACAAAATTCGTTGGCCCGGCCACATCATCAACCGCGATTTGAAAGGCGTTAAGGATGCCGTTGTATATGCGAAATTCATAGATTGTGCCCTGCCATTGCGGGTCAGGAAAAGGGTCCTGGCCCAAATTGTTGTTGGCCGTATTATACGTCCCCGGAGTGTACGAAGCATTCGGGGCGATCACGGAGGCAATCAAATTGGGACCCAAATACAGACTCCCCTCCAAATTGGTGACATTAAATTCCGCCGTAATATGCTCTTCAACGCCATTGGGAAATTTGACCCCGGAGAAGGCATCATACTCCGTTCCGTTCCTCACGGCCATTGACATATTATTATTATTGTTGGCCGGATAAGGAACAAATCCAAAGTACTGGCTCTGGCTGTTGTTGAAGTTCCATAGCTCCGCCCAAGCGTCCTGGCTGCTCTGCGTGGCCCAGCACTCAATCGTTATATTGGAGGTGGTATTCATAATTCCGGTCGGCAGCGTGACGTAACCGGAAAAGCCCGGACCGCCTCCGCCGGGCAGCGTCAGGCCGTCACTGATGGCTACCGCTGTCCCGCCGTTTGGCGCAACGACGGTGCCATTGGCGGTTCCGACTGAATCGGACGCGTCACTGACGAAGCTGTACCGATGTTGCAGGGTTTGCGCCGAAAGCAGGCAAGGCAGCCCGAATAGCAAAAACACAATGCCAAGCAAACCTTTGGCTGGCGCATAAAAATTTCCCTGACGCCCTGTTCCGGCAAGATGATGTTTCATAGCGAGTACGGTTTTGGTTCGGTTAGGTGGAAACGATTGAAACAAACGGGTAGAGCAAACGAAGCATGCTGACGTGTATTTGCGCCGTTTGATTATTGGACATAACGACATGATAAGGAAAATCGCCGGAGTGTCATGTGGCATAAAGTGGCCACATGACATAAAAAACATTCATGTCATAATTCTTGCCGGCTGCGTTTCGGCTCAGAATGCCTTTGGAAATGAAAGACAACATTAGTAATCAACATGGAGGCTTCTTACGTTCCGAAATTGATCGGGCGCCAGCCATGCCCTTTACATTGACATAAGGGGCGACCCAACTAGATTTTGTTTTTATGCCTTTTGAAGTGTACCGCAAGACGATAACCATTTCGTTTCGCGGATTTCTGCTTCTGTTTGGGCTGGGTCTTTGTATCGGAAATGCCGGGGCTGATACGGTTGCGGATGTCACGAATATCCAGGCGGGCGCATACGGTGGTCTCTACGTAAACAACCGCGCGCCGCTGGCGCCAATCCCGTTGTTGCGGTTGCCACCAGGCAGCATTCAGCCACAAGGCTGGTTAGATACGATGCTGGAAAACCAGCGCAACGGTTTGAATGGCAATCAGGAGCAGATCTCGCCGTTTCTGCGATTCCCGACCAGCGATTGGACAACGCCCAACGGTTCGGGCGCGACCCAAGGCTGGGAGCGCGTGCCGTATTGGCTCCGTGGTTACATTGACATGGGTTATTGCCTTGGGGACCCCGCCGTGATCAGCAACGCCACGCGCTGGATAAAAGGGGTGATGGTTTCGGAACGGACGAATGGTTATTTTGGTCCCGCCGAAGATTATGGAGATGCGAACACGACGTCTGATCTTGGCATCAACGCGCCGGATTTATGGCCCAATATGCCAATGCTCGACGCCCTGCGGTCCTACTATGACTATACAGGCGACACCAATGCCCTGAAACTCATTGAGAATTATTGCCAGTGGGAAAACTCGCTTCCGCCTTCCGATTTTGGCAACGGATACTGGCCGATGATGCGCATGGGGGATAATATTGAATCGGTTTATTGGCTGTACAATCGGACCGGTCAATCCTGGCTGCTGAACCTGGCCACAAATATGTACGCCAACATGGCGCGCTGGGACACCCCCGGCACACTGCCGAACTGGCATAATGTGAATGTCGCGGAAGGATTTCGCGCTCCGGCCGTTTTCTGGCAACAATCCGGCAATCCCGCCCAATTCAATTTTGCCGAAAAGAACTACGATGTCGTCATGAGTTTATACGGCCAGGCGCCTGGCGGCGGATTCGGCGGCGACGAAGTTTGCCGCCCCTGGCACTATGGGCCGCAGCAGGGCTTTGAAACGTGCGGGATCGTCGAATTGATGCGCAGTTGTGAAATTCTCACCCGAATCACGGGAAATCCGGTTTGGGCGGAACGATGCGAAGACCTGGCCGCGAACACTTTTCCCGCGGCGATGCGGACAAACATGATGTCCCTTCATTACCTGACCGCGCCGAACCAGCCTGAACTGGATGACGAAGCCAAGTCGCCGGACATTAACAACACCGGCGGCCCGTGGTTTTCGCAAAGTCCTTCCGAACCAAACTATTGGTGTTGTGAACATAATCACGGGATGGGCTGGCCCTATTTTTGCGAGGAAACGTGGCTGGCCACATGGGACAACGGCTTGTGCGCCTCGCTCTATGCGCCGACGATTGTAACGGCGCGTGTCGGCGATGGCAGCACAGTCCACGTGACAGAAAACACAACCTACCCTTTCAGCGGGACGGTGCTATTAAGCATTGCGTCCACCAATAGCGTGGCCTTTCCGCTCTATATGCGAGTGCCGCAATGGGCCTCGAATAATTGGGTCCAGGTCAATGGGCGGACCGTTGCAACGAACAGCCTGCCGGGTTCATACGTTTACATTCAACGCAAGTGGACGGACGGCGACCTTGTGGCGTTGAATTTTACGCGCCAGATTAGCTTGCGGACCTGGGCGACAAATAATAATTGTGTTTCGGTCAATTATGGTCCCCTGACATTTTCATTGGAAATCCCGGAACATTGGGAACCTTACGGCAATAACGACGCGCCCTGGACACAATTCCAGGTTTATCCAGGCACGAATTGGAACTATGGCCTGGTCTTGAACCCGACGAATCCCGCGGCGTCGTTCACAGTGATAACAAATCCCGGACCGATGGCGGCCAATCCATTTTCGATTCAAACAACACCGATTCACTTACAGGCGCAGGCGCGGCAGATACCGGCCTGGACACTGGATGGCGTATCCGACGCGGGCACGGTTTGGCCCAGTCCGATCTATAGTACGCAACCGGTGCAGACGGTGACCCTCGTGCCGATGGGCGCGGCCCGGCTCCGCATCTCCGCCTTTCCCGCCGTCAGCACAAATGCGACCACGACTCAGTGGGGCGCTCCTTACACGCCAGGCGCTTCCTATGTGAATCCCTCGGACACGGTCTCTGCCATGAATCTCGGCTTGCAACCATCGAGTTCGAGCGAGCAGATGACTCGCATGACCTGGTGGAATCATCTGGGCACCACTGAATGGGTCCAGGCAACGTTTAACGGTTTGTGCCAGGCAAGCCAAATGTCTGTCTATTGGTATGATGACCTGAGTATCGGCGGCGGGTGCAGTGTGCCGCAGTCGTGGTGGGTGGAATATCTCGTCGGCACGAACTGGGTGAGGGTGACAGGGGCCAGCGGTTATGGTGTCGCGACCAATGCATTCAACACCGTGACGTTCGACCCGGTCACGACGACGGCCGTTCGCTTGTACGTTGAATTACAAAGCGGATATTCCGGCGGCATATTGGCGTGGTCCGTTCCCGCCGTTCCCGTTGCCTCTCTTGCCTTGCATTATCCTTTGCATGGCAACATGACCGATACGGCTTCGGGACAAACTGGAACTCTTGTTGGCGGCACTTATGTGGCTGATCGGTTTGGGACGGCAAGCAACGCGCTCCAATTTAACGGCAACGGCACCAACTATGCGATTATACCCCGTCCTAACTGGATGGATTGGACCATCGCTTTTTGGGTCAAGACGACGGCAACGGGCAGTGGTTCAGAACCTTCGGGATATAGCAGCACGGGCAAGTTCGGGGGTTCGTTGTATTTGAACGGAAATACAACTTTGAAAACTGTTTCAGGAAATTTTCCCAATGGGATACCCATTGGAAATAGTCCATATACCATTGCGGTTTGGGAAAAGGCCGATTTCGGCTGCCCGAACAATGGCGGGTTTGTTGGCTGGGGCAATGAGGACACCAGTGAAGCCAATAATCTGCGCCTGAATGGTCCTGACAGCGTGGATAATTATTGGTGGGCCAACGATTTTGTGGTCAACGGACTATCGGCCAATCCAATGGACGGCAACTGGCATTCCATCGTGGCCACGTGGGACGGCACGGCCAGGACGATTTATGTGGATGGCGCGGCGGTCGGTTCTCAGACTCCAGGCGCTCCCAATGTGATGGGCCTGAATTTCGTCGTGGGGGCGACCATTGGCGACATAGACTTCAAGGGATGGATGGAAAACCTGCTCATCACAACGAATGCCCTGACGTCGTCGCAAATTTCGGCTTACCAACGCGGCGGGCCAATGCCCGCGGGTACGGTGGCATACTGGCAGTTTAATAGCGCAACCAACCTTGGGGCGGACAGCAGCGGACTCGGAAACGCATTATCAGTCACCAATCTTTCCGGTCAATGGTACCAGGGCGAAGGTTTGGTGGATGGCGATGTTTCCGGCGCAGCGGACGATTTCGGTGTTTCATTATTGGGCAGCTCCGCGGCTTTCGGCGTCGGCAATCCCGATACGACCATCACTTCGACAACGGCGATTAACGACGGCCGGTGGCACCACCTGGCGGTAACGCGGAGCGCTTACTCCGGGCAGATGCAACTATTTGTGGATGGCGCGCGGCAGGCGAGCGCCATTGGGCCATTCGGACCAAAAACCGCTCCGCCCGATCTTTGCCTGGGCCGTATCCAATCCGGCGGAGGTTACTTCAATGGCACGATGGATGACGTGCAGATTTTCAATCGCGTTTTAAGCCCGGCGGAGATTTCCGTCGTCATGAAGCAGTCACTGGTGTTGAATGCCTTGGGCGACACCAATCTCATGGCTGGCCAGACCCTGACATTTTCAAATTCAGCCGCGGATCCGTATGCGCCGCCCCGCGCGATTGGCTGGAGTGTGTCCGGAGTTCCCGCGGGCGTCGCAATTGATCCAGTGAGCGGCGTGCTGACGTGGCGGCCGGCCATTGCCCAATCGTCCGCGACGTATTCATTTTCGATTACGGCAACAGACAACGGCCAACCCGCCTTAAGCGCCACCCAATATCCTCTGGTTACCGTGCTGACACCGTCAGAACCCGAAATTCTCTCGCCGGACTTTGCCGAAGGTCTTTTTACGTTCGGCGTCAGCGGCGATTCCGGGCCGGATTATTATATTGATTCGACGACTAATCCCGGCCCGGGGGCAGAATGGTCGCCATTATTTACAAATAACGCCCCTGTTTCGCTTCCATTTGTCTGGACTAATTTGGTCAATTCCAATACAGCGCAGGAATTTTTTCGCGTTCGGCTTGGGCCGTAGCGGGCTGATTTTGCTTGTCGGCCATCGTGTAAATTTTACATTCGCAACAACTCATGTGGCGCCTCCTAAAAGAATTCTGGCGTTTCTCGAAGCAGGAGAAAAAGTGGTGGCTTGTCCCGTTGATAGTTGTACTTCTGTTATTAGGCTCGGTTTTAATTTTTACCGCCAGTTCGGGTATTGTGTGGGCGCTTTATCCGTTTCTGTGATCCATGCCGGCATTACGCAACATTCTGGGCATCTCGGCGTTTTACCATGACGCGGCCGCCGCGCTGGTGATGGATGGAAAGATCATTTCCGCCGCGCAGGAGGAACGTTTTACACGAAAAAAGAATGATCCGGATTTCCCGCGCCAGGCGGCGCAATTCTGCATTCGCCACGCCGGGTTGACGCCGGCGCAATTGGATGCGGTGGTATTTTACGACAAGCCGGTTTTGAAATTCACAAGACTGCTGGAAACGTATCTGGCGATCGCCCCGGCGGGGTGGCGCACATTTCCAACCGTGATGTCCAATTGGCTGGGCGGCAAACTGGATTTGCGCAAATTGATCCGAGCGGCCCTGCCGGATTTGCGTCCCGATTGTGAGATTCTTTTCACCGAACACCATCAATCCCATGCGGCCAGCGCGTTTTATCCATCGCCTTTTGAGGAAGCGGCAATCCTCACCATAGATGGCGTCGGCGAATGGGCGACCACAACCCTCGGGCATGGCCGCGGCAATGACATCAGGATGCTCAAGGAATTGCGCTTTCCGCATTCGCTCGGTTTGATTTATTCCGCATTTACCGATTATTGCGGTTTCCGCATCAATTCCGGCGAATACAAACTCATGGGACTTGCGCCCTACGGCGAGCCAAGATACGCGGGGGCGATACGCCGGGAATTAATGGACATAAAGCCGGATGGCTCATTCCGGTTGAATATGGATTATTTCAATTTTCTGCGCGGCACAACGATGCACAACAAAAAGTTTCACCGTCTTCTCGCCGGTCCGCCGCGTAAACCGGAGGAAAAAATCGAACGACGACACATGGACGTGGCGCGCTCGATCCAATCGGTGACGGAAGAAATCATGCGGCTTCTCGCGCGCCATACGCGTGATGTCACCGGCCAAAAAAATCTCTGCATGGCCGGGGGCGTGGCGCTGAACTGCGTGGCGAACGGAATAATTTTGAAAGAAAAAATCTTTGATCGCATTTGGATACAGCCCGCGGCTGGCGATGCCGGAGGGGCTCTGGGCGCGGCTTTGGCCGCTTGCTTTGCCGATAAAAGGAATCCACGCGCCGTTTTTCAGACCGATTCGATGCAAGCGTCGCTGCTCGGGCCGGAATTTTCCGACGCTGAAACCGAAACCGTCCTTGATTCGCACGCGGCGCTCTATGATAAAATGGACCCGGACGCGCTGCTGGATTTCGCCGTGGATCTCCTCAAATCTGAAAAGGTCGTCGGCTGGTTTCAGGGCCGCATGGAATTTGGCCCGCGCGCCCTTGGCAGCCGCTCAATTCTCGGAGACCCGCGCTCGCCGAGAATGCAATCCATGATGAATTTGAAAGTGAAGTTTCGCGAATCATTTCGCCCTTTCGCGCCGATCGTTCGCCGCGAGCGCGCGGCGGACTATTTTGAATTGGACACCGATTCGCCTTACATGCTGCTCGTCGCACCGGTCAAAAATCAATTGCGCCGCGAAGTTTCGACGACCGCCGACGGGTTTGACCGGCTGCGGGAGATTCGATCCACACTACCGGCCATCACGCATGTGGATTATTCGGCGCGCATTCAGACCCTGTCGCGGGACTGTAACCCGTTGCTTTACGATTTGCTGCTGCGTTTTGAGCAGGTGACCGGCTGCGGCGTTTTGGTGAACACATCCTTTAATGTCCGCGGCGAACCGATCGTCTGCACGCCAGACGATGCTTATCGCTGTTTTATGAATAGCGAAATGGATTTTCTCATACTGGGCAATTACGTCATTGAACGCGAGGTCCAGCCAAACAAGGGCGTCCAGCGCCGCGTCGCGCCGCAAGCTGATTGACGTTGAAATGGAACTTAACCTCAAAGACGAACCCGGGGAATGGCGTAAATCCGCGCTGCTGTCGCTGATTGGCCTGGGGCTCATCGGTTCCCTGCTGCGCTGGCGTCACCTTTTGGGAAATAGAGGATGGCTGATTCTTTTATCCATCCTGGCGCTCATTGCCATCTGGGCAGCGCTGCAGCCGCGCTGGTTCCGTGGCTATTACTTGTTTTCCATGCGCGCGGGTTTTTTGACCAGCCGGGTTCTTGGCGCGATCATATTGATCCTGTTTTTCGTGTTCATTCTGACGCCTGCCGGCTGGATGTTGCGAATGATCGGCAAGGATTTGCTTCAACTGAGGCGTCCCTCCAATGCAACCACCTATTGGC
>JBOHXA010000715.1:0-3366 GCA_050737335.1 Limisphaerales bacterium
GTCCACGGCCACGCGGTCAGTATCCCCTGGGCGCGGAATCTCAAAGATCATTCTGTCAATGGCGCCCATTCCGCCAGAAACTCTCACCAATATTTCCTACGGCAAATCTTTCATCCGCTCGCCTGCCGGCGCAATTGGCGGAAGTTCACTTTGCGCCCGGTCCATGAACCAGTAGGCAGTGGCGCAGTAATCGTCGCTTCGTTCCATAACATTCGACCAATCCGGATGCGCCGCCAGTTCCGCGCGCGTGTAATATTCCCTGCCATCGCCCGCCTTCATGAACCTGAGGGAGGGGTTCTTCTCCATGTCGTCCAGCATGGCCTGATAACCCGGTCCGCCCATGTTCTGAATCGTCACGCGGACGTCCTTGTGAAACCAAATCGGATCGGGAATATGCAGGCGATAAAATTCATAGGCGTCTTTGAGGGGCGATACGTATTGGTCCCCTGAGTAGGGGCTGCAAAAAACGTTTTGGCCGTAACCGTCGCCGATGTAATCCTCTGTGCCGGTGCCGCAAAGAGTCGGAAACTGCTTGTCGCCGTCCAGATAAACCTTTACTTCGCCTTCGCCCCACCAAAAGTTTGTGAACGCATGGTTCAGGCGAACGCCGAGGTTGCAACCCAGAAAGCGGCCCCTGCCTTCGACTCGAGGCAAAATCGTCATGTCCCGTCGCAACGTTGTCGGATTCTCGCGCCGCCAATAACTGTGAAAATAAAGCATATTGCCGCCGTGCTTGTCTCCTTCGGTCGCATCCACTTCATAATAAATCCCGTTGTCCGCGCCGGACTCATTGACCAACAAGATTTTGGCCGAATGGCGGAAGGGCATCGGAATGAGACAGTTGAAAGACCGGCCCTCGGGCGAATAGAAACAGGCATTCTGAACCGGGACCATGTGCCCGAGACTTTCACAGAAAAAATCTCCCAACGGCGACTGCACAGCCGGCGTGGTGCTTCCGTCCCAATACATCTCGATTTTCAGACCGCGCAACGCCTGCGGCGTAGGATGCCATAACGTCCCCCAGATCCGCCGGATCGTTCCACTGCCTTGAATGTCCGCGAGCACCAGTGTTTTCCCCGCGGCGATGCCCACAGCGGGCGCGCCTTTCCGTCCGAATCTCGCCTGGCCGCCCTGGCCCTTCGTTCCTTTGGGGTTTTCCGCGGTGAACCAGCGCGTTTGCACCGACCCACTGGCCATCTGATAGAGAGCTGGCGCAGAATTGGCTGCGCCGTCTGACGCTTTCAAAGAAAATGCTGAAAAGGCCAGCGCGCCGGCGAACAACAAGGCCGCCAATGGAGAATGGATTGTCCTGATTTTCACAGCGACAGAATAAAACGGTTTTATCCATAATCAAAAATAGAATTTGACCGAAAATGGACTTTTCCATTTTTAAGATTTTCAATTAACACTGGCTTTTTTCAATGAACTGTTCTCCCATCAATCGGGAACGTTCAGCCCAACCGCCGCCATAGAGCGGACGCGCGTGAGCAGGCGTGTGCATTCCGTCTGTAAAATAGCTTTGACGCCCGCTGGCGCGGGCATTAAAAACTCACCTCATGGTTTCATTCAAAGGCATGTGCCTCGCTCCGCTTTTCTCATTTTTACTCCTCTCTCCGTTCATCGGCAAATCGTCCGCCGCCGACGCCAACGCTCTTTATCTTGACCCGCGCCAGCCCATCGAAGCGCGCGTCAATGATTTGCTTTCGCGAATGACGCTGGAAGAAAAAGTGTCGCAGGTGCATGCGGATTCCTCCTTTACGACAGCCGGAGTTCCGCGACTGGGGATCCCTGAACGCTTATTTTCAGACGGACGGCTTGGGGTCCGCGAAACTCTTGGACCTCAATACCAGGCGATGGGCCTGGGCAATGATTATTCCACCGCCATGCCCGCGGGTATTTGCCTGGCGGCGACCTGGGACACGAACATGGCCTCGCTCGAAGGAGAGACAATCGGCGAAGAAGCGCGCGCGCGGCGCAAAGACATCATGCTCGGGCCGGCGGTTGATATTTATCGGACGCCGCTCTGTGGACGGAATTTCGAATACTTTGGCGAAGACCCGTTTTTAGCCGGACAGACTGCCGTGGGCTATATCCAGGGTGAGCAATCCCAGGACGTTGCGTCCTGCGTAAAGCATTTCGCGCTCAACAACCAGGAATATCAGCGCACGACCATTAATGTCGAGGCCGATGAACGCGCTTTGCGCGAAATATATTTGCCAGCATTCAAAGCCGCGGTGCAGCAGGGCGGCGTCTGGTGCGTGATGGGTTCCTACAATCAGTTCCGCGGGCAGCATTGCTGTGAAAACAATTATCTCCTCAACCGGATATTAAAAGGCGAATGGGGATTCAAAGGCCTGGTCATGTCGGACTGGGGCGGCACGCATGATACTCGCGAAGCGGCGCTCAACGGCCTGGACATCGAAATGGGCGCCCGACATGATTACAATCAGTGCCACCTGGCCGGGCCTTATCTGCACGGCCTGAAAAGCGGCGAATTTCCCATGGCCGGCCTTGATGACAAGGTGCGCCGCAATTTGCGGGTGATGTTCGCCACGCATGTATTTGATCCGGGCCGCACCAATGGCTCGATCAACACAGTCGAACATGAAATGATTTCACGCCGCGTGGCGGAGGAAGGGATTGTCCTGCTCAAAAACAAAGGCGACATCCTGCCCCTGAATATGGAGCGCATTAAAACGATGGCCGTCATCGGCGAAAACGCCATTCTCCCGCAGGACCACGGCGGCGGTAGTTCGCAAATCAAAAGTTTTTACGAAATTTCTCCGTTGCAGGGCATCGTCAACCGCGCGGGGAAAAACGTGAACATTATTTTTTCGCAAGGCTATGAGAAAAACGGCGGTCCCGGATTGGCCGAGCGGGCCGTCGCCGCGGCAAAAGCCGCGGACGTCGTCATTTACGTCGGCGGCCTGCGCCACCAGCATTACGATTCCGAAGGAACGGATCATCCGGATTATCAATTGCCGTTTGGCCAGGACGAATTGATCCAAAAAATTGCCGCCGCAAATCCGCGGACGATTGTTGTGTTGCTGGGGACACCCGCTGAAATGGACGCCTGGGTTGGCCGCGTTCCTGCCGTGCTGCAAGCGTGGTATATGGGCATGGAAGGCGGAAATGCGCTCGCGGCCATTTTGTTTGGTGACGTAAATCCCAGCGGCAAATTGCCATGTACTATCGCCAGGCGGCTCGACGACTCGCCCGCCCACGCCCTTGGAGCTTACCCCGGCGAAAACGGTGTCGAGGTCTATAAAGAAGGGTTGCTGGTCGGCTACCGCTGGTTTGATACCAAAAAAATTAAGCCGCAATTTCCCTTCGGGTTCGGGCTCAGCTACACGACCTTTAAATACT
>JBOHXA010000716.1:0-2094 GCA_050737335.1 Limisphaerales bacterium
CGGGTTGCCACGGCATCCATGAGGAAATTCGGCACGAAGCCTGACAAGGTTTATTCCGCCGCGCAGGTCCGCGCTGTGCGCAACGAAATGGGTTCGGGCCATCGTCCATTTCCGCTATACGGAGAAATCCAGGAATGCGGACTTCGACCTGAAGACCTGCTCGAAGCAAATCCACAACGCGAGATGGAAAAGCGTATGGAGTCCTACCGTTTCCCTAAAAGCTATCCGGCTGAAATATTTATTAAGGAATGTGCGAGGGCCGCACATGGACGCCTGGAACAATACTTGAAGGAACTTTGTATTGACCCGGCAAAGCCGATGACCGACGGCGCACCCTGGTATTTTCCGGCCCTTATTCCGACGCTTCGAGAGCTTCAAGCGGAATGGATTGCAGCGCGACAGCCGCAAGTCGTTACAGCCATCGGCGATGCGCTCTGTAGTGCATTAGAATACGCCGGAGTCCGGCGCAAACTTGTCATTGTTGACGGCGCGGCGCGCATAGGCAAATCGTTCGCGGCAAAGACCTGGTGCAATCTCAATCCCGGCACCGCGCGCTACATGGAATGCCCCGCGAGCAATGATGATTTTTCATTTTTCCGCGAATTGGCGTTGAGCTTGGGCGTCAGCGTAAACCTCAAATCGAAGGCTCAAGAATTACGAAGCCGCGTTGAGGAAGTGCTGCGCGCTGGCGATTTGACGCTCGTAATTGATGAAGCCCACTATCTTTGGCCGCAAAGCCATTTTCGTAATACAACGCCAGGGCGCATCAATTGGATAATGACGGCGCTGGTAAATCACGGCGTGGGCGTGGCGCTTGTTACCACGCCGCAATTTTTCCGGTCCCTTTCGGCCATTGAGCGCGTCACGTGTTGGACAAGCGATCAATTTAAAGGACGGATCGGGCGTTATGTCAAATTGCCGGACTCTCTTTCCCGCAATGAACTGGAAGAATTGGCAGCCGCGCTTTTGCCGGCCGCTAACGCGGATTCGATTCGGGCCGTCGCCCGTTACGCGGAGTGTTCGGGCAAATACCTGGGCGCGATGGACGCAATTGCGGACACAGCAAAAGATTTCTGCGAATCGGATGGGCGGCAAAAGGTGGAATTTACGGACGTCGAGCGCGCGATCCGAGAAAGTGTCACGCCATCGGACGAGGCGCTTAAAGCCGCGCTTGCCAGCGCCACCGACGCGAAGCGCCGGCGCGTTTCAAGGGCGTTTGCAGCGCCATTGCAGACCGATTTTCAGCGCAATGCAACGCCGTTATCAGGCGAGCGATCCGCGGCGTGTGATACAGCGCCGGACGCGACGGCTTAAACCGAAATAATTTACAGGCAAAACCGGATCAGCCGCGCCAGGCGGCAATCGGTTTGAACGAATTAGAAAAACCCGCTAAAAAAGCGGGCGTTACCATTTATACCCACCCTTGCGACATTTTTTTGGCGATTTTTCACAAATGCGGCGACGAGGTACAGTGGCCATTTGTGACGAGAGATGTCACAGCATGACTTTCGTCAATGGCCACAATGCTTTTCCCACTTTTTTCCCCGCCGTTCACTGTGACAGCCGATGACTCGTTTTGACCGTTTGCGACCAAAATTTGTGAGGCTATTTGTGAGGCTCGCTCTGTGTAGTTTGGCAACGCATCAAACGCTGACCATGTGCCGAGCAAATTTTCGTCAGTGTAAATTTTATCTGTCAGCCTTCGGTCGCTATGCCGCATGAGGGCCATTGCCATGCGGCTTGCCACGCCGCCGCGTGCCAGATTGGTTCCAAACGTATGACGCAGTGAGTGAAAGACAGCTTTCCGTCCAAGCGCGTCCTGAAGCGCAATGCCTGCTTTGATTAAATCTCTGCGAAATCTTTCAATTCGCGGAATGCGCTTAAAAACCGATTCATCGTCTGGTTTTCCGCTGCCTTTGAGTTCACGCAAGGCCGCCGCCAGTTCAGGATGCAAACGCATGTCAGCGGATTTGCCATTTTTGGTGGTTGAAGCGCGAATTTTGACGAACGGCGTAACCGCACATAAATGCAAATCACCCCATTTCAGCGCCGCCAGTTCTGAACTCCGAAGGCCGGTATGCACCGCCATTAAAT
>JBOHXA010000717.1:0-5484 GCA_050737335.1 Limisphaerales bacterium
GGCCATGCTTTTGGAGCCTTCGGCGTAATAGGGCCTCATGTTGATATTCACAAAGGCCCAGTCGAATTTTCCAGCAATCTCCGCGGACAACCGGTTGACTTCGTCATAATGGCCTTTGATGGCAATGACGTTTGCGCCGTAAATCAGGGAATTGACAATTTTGCTTTGTTCCAGGTCGGAGGGAATGAACACATAGGCCTTCAGGCCGGCGCTGCAAGCCTGGGCGGACACGGCATTGGCCAGGTTGCCCGTGGAGGCGCACGCCACCGTCTCGAAGCCCAGCTCTCTCGACCGGCTCAATGCCACGCTGACCACACGGTCTTTAAATGACAGCGTTGGAAAATTCACGGCATCATTCTTGATCCAAAGCTCGCGGACACCCAGTTTTTTGGCCAGGCGATCCGCGCGGACCAGCGGGGTAAATCCCGTCTGCGTGCCCACGGTTGGTTCGCCCGCCACGGGCAATAACTCGCGGTATCGCCACATCGTCTTTGGCCGCGCCGAAATCGCGGCGCGGGTCAATGATTTTTTGATGCGTTCATAATCGTACGCCACTTCGAGCGGGCCGAAGTCGAATTCGCATACGTGTGTGGCCGTGAGCGGGTATTCGCGTCCGCACTCGCGGCATTTAAGAGCTTTCATGTAACCGTGCTTGTCACTCATAAGTTATCACCTGCAATCATAGCCCTGCGCGGCCGGTTTGCGCGGACCCGGAGGAATCCGACAATAAAAGGCCCCCAACTCATGTAGAGAAGGGGGCGCGAAAGCGTATCGTGCTCCTCATTTTTCCCAAGCCAATGGTGCTTGAGCTGGAATTGGCACCTGCATTGAGATCCAGCTCAATCGGTTGCCGTGGTGTCCTCGGGCCAGTCCCTCGACCACTCTGCATGAGACCGTTATATCAACGGATGCGGATACATTGATTTAAAAAGATGGAAATGTCAATGGCTTTTTTATCGCATTTCCCTTCGCCCTTCCAGCGCCCGGTTGAGCGTCAGCTCGTCCGCAAATTCCAGTCCCGCGCCGGCAGGCAGACCGTACGCTATGCGCGAAATTTTGAGGCCGGGCCTCGCCAGCCGTTTCGCCAAATAATTGCTGGTCGCGTCCCCTTCCACGTCGGTGCCCAGGGCAATAATCAGTTCGCCTATGCGTTCGGTTTCGAGCCGTTTTTCAAGGCCGGCGATGCGCAAATCGTCCGGTTCGACCCCGTCGAGTGGCGATATTTTGCCGCCCAGCACGTGGAACTTGCCCCGATACGAGCCAGCTTTTTCAACGCTCATGATATCCACAGCCCGCTCGACCACGCAGACAACCGACGCATCGCGGCGGGAATCGGCGCAAACAGGGCAGGGGGATTGTTCAGTCAACGAGCCGCAGATTTGGCAGAACTTAATCTTTTCGCGCGCGTTGAGTATGGTGCTGGCAAGGCTTTGAACAGCGGCAGTGTCTGTCTGAACCAGGTGAAGGGCGATTCGCCCGGCTGAACGGGGGCCGACTCCGGGCAATTTGTTCAAGGCGGCTATGAGCGCGACAATGGAATCGGGCAGGGCCATTGGCTCAACCGAAACCGGGAAGGTTCAATCCGGCGGTGATTTTGCCCATTTCAGTATTGGCAATTTCACGAGCGGAGCCCAGCGCCTGGTTCGCGGCCGTCAGGATCATTTCCTCAACGAGTTGCGCGTCCGCGGGATTCAATGCCTGAGGATCAATCTTGATGGCGCCGATGGTGCCATCGCACTTGGCGGTGACCTTGACGGCGCCGCCGCCGCTGGTGGCCTCCACGGTGCGCGCGGCCAGTTGGGCCTGGACCTGCTCCATTTGTTGCTGCATTCGCTGCGCCTGCTTCATCATTTTTCCGATGCTCGACATATTTCAAAACATTTTGGCTTTTATTGAACTTCAACATTATGCCCGAACTTCAACGATTTGGCCCTTGAAAATTTCCAGGGCCTTTTGAATGAGCGGGTCATTTTTGAAATCACTCTTATTGAATGGAACGGGAGTTTTTTGTTTGGTTGAACCCTCTCGCGCCGGGCTGGCCGGGGCCACGGGCTGAGCGGGAATTTGTTCCCTGGCCGGTTGCCCGACCGGGAGGATATTGGAAAGCCCGGGCGCTCCCTCGTGTTCGACAAATTTCACCTGGCAATTAGGATGGCCCAGTTCGGAAAGTTTGGTTTGTATTACCGAGTGGTTCCGGGAATTGTCCACCAAACCCAGATGCTCCGCAAATTCAGGGTCGAAGCCAATGATGAGAAGGTCTCTTTCGAACGAAACCGGGTGTGCTTCGAGGAGATAAGTTTTTACGAACGGGCTGACCCGCCCGATGCTTTCGACCAGGTTCGCCCAAAGCGAATTAAGATCGGCTGAAGCCGGAGCAGGAACGGGGGCGGCGGCGGCGGCGGCGGTTTCCCGGAGTGGCTCCGCGTGTTGCTTTGTTGGCCCGGCGCTTCGGCTGGCGGATTGGGCCGCGACGGCCGGGGGGGCGGGAGGCGTCGAAGACGGGGCTTGCGCCGGGCCTCCACCCTGGCCGCGCAATTGGTTGAGCTGTTTCAGCACGGAATCAATCGGGACAGCGTTGCGCGCTTCGATGGCTTTGAGGAGGGCGACTTCGAGAAAAATGCGTTTGGACGCCGCGTCGCGCACGTTCAATTCGGCCTCCGCGAATGTGTCCAGGATGCGCATGAGGACGTCGGAACCGGCGAGAGCCGATTGGGCCTTGAGCGAAGCGGCCTCGTTTTCGGATACTTCGAGCAAATTCAAATCGCCTTTGGAAATCTGATAGATGAGCAGGTTTCGAAAATGACCGAGCAAATCCGAAAGCAGCCGGCCAAGGTCCTTTCCACCCTGCGCAAGCTGGTTCAGTTCAGTAAGGGCGATTTGGATTTCGCCGTTCAAAACAGCTTTGCTCAGGTTAAGGATCTGGCTTTCCGCAGCCAGGCCAAACATGGACAGGACGTCGGCCTCTTCGATTTTATCCCCGCAAAAGCTGATGAGCTGATCCAGCGTGGATTCGGCATCCCGCATGCCTCCATCCGCGCCGCGGGCGATGGCATGGAGCGCCAGCTGATCAATTTTGACGTTCTCAGTTTTGGCGATGCCGGCCAAATGGTGCGTAATCAGGGCCGCCGGAATTCGGCGCAAATCGAAGCGCTGGCAGCGCGAGAGGATTGTGAGCGGCAGTTTTTCCGGGTCCGTCGTCGCAAACAGGAAGATCACGTGCGCCGGAGGCTCTTCCAGGGTTTTGAGCAGGGCATTGAACGAAGAGACCGAAAGCATATGGACTTCGTCCACGAGGTAAAGTTTGTATCCGCCTGAAGCAGGCATGTACTTGACATGGTCAATAATCATGTCGCGGATTTTTTCGACCTGCGTATTGGACGCGGCGTCAAATTCAAGCATTTCCATGCTGTTTCCGGAGGTAATGGCCACGCAATCCGGGCATTCGTTGCATGGATTGGCGGTTGGGGCATTTTTGCACCGCAGACATTTGGCGAAAATGCGGGCGATGGTTGTCTTGCCCGTGCCCCGCGGACCGCAGAACAAATACGCATGCGCGATGCGGTTCTGCTCGATCGCATTTGAGAGCGTCTGTGTCACATGCTCCTGTCCGACAACGTCGGCAAAACGCTGTGGGCGATACTTTCTGGCGATCACCTGGTAGGACATCGTAATTAAATAAATGCCAGGGTGACTGCGGCAGATGCAAAGCAAACTACCGTTGCTGCCTTCCGGCCCTGGCGGGTTTCGTAAGTCCGCAATCCGCAGGCCCTGGCAGAAACCAATGTGCCCGCAAATTTATTTCGTGTCCAGACAAAGCGCGGCGGCGGCCAGGACGGCAATGTGGGGCTTTTGGGTTTGGACAATTTTAAGCCGTTTTAATGCGTTTTGAAATTTAAAAGCGCGAAGCTTTTCACGCATTGGTTTTTCAAAGTAGGGATACGCCACGCTCACCCCGCCGCCCAGGACGATGATGTCGGGATCATACGCATAAAGGACCGCCATGATGACGTCGCCAAAGGGATCGCCGAAGGCCGCGAGCATTTCCGCCGCCTTGACATCGCCTTGGGCCGCGCGCCTTTGGATTTCCGCGGCGTCCAGGCCGAACTCGCGCTGAAAAAAGCGTCCGCTGCAATAGTTTTCATAATCGTCAGACTTGTAGGGGGCGTGGCCGATTTCGCCCGCGCCGCCGTTGGCTCCCGTGTAGAGCTTGCCACCAATGATGACGCCTGCGCCCAGGCCGGTGCCGACGATCAGACCCACCAGGTTTTGATGGCCCCGGCCAAAACCGTAGTGGTATTCACCCAGCGCAAAACACTTGGCGTCATTGTTTGAGAACGCGGGCACGCCGAATCGCTCTGTGAGAATTTTCTCAAGGGCCACCTTGCGCCAGGACGGAATGTTTGCGACGGAATACACGATGCCGTTTTTGACCAGGCTCGGGGTGCATATCCCGATACCCTTGACGTTGGGCCGCATGACGGCCTGGATGGTCACGAAGATTTCTTCCAGGATGATTTCCTGGCCCGCGAAAGAGGAGATGGGCCGTTTGTGCAGAGACACAATGTTGCCGTTTTGAACCAGGCCGGCGCGCACGTTGGTGCCGCCCAGGTCAACTCCAACGTAAAGCGGATGTTCCGGATTGCCTTTGGACATGCGGGCGGAAGCCTAAAATAAAAATTGAAAATGAAAAATTAAAAATTGGCGGAAGAGCGGGAGATTCACATGACGGCTTCTTGTGGTAAAATTCCTGTGATGGCAAAGACGATCTCGACGGTGGCGGCGGGCATTTTATCCGCCTGCTTCCTGGCCCGTGCCTGGAGCGCGATGGCCGGGGGCGCCGCGTTTACAAATGTTTTGAACGCGGCGGATGGGGCTGAAAAGCGCGGCGATATTGCGCGGGCGGCGGCCATTTGCGACGCCGCGCGGCGGTTGCAGACAAACGATGCCGCAAATTTGTGCGCGTTGTCGCGGCATTATTGCGACCTCGCATCGTTGGCCGATTCGAAAGCGGCCCGGCAAAGCCTGGTGGCTCGCGCGCTGGACTGCGCGCAAAAAGCGGCGCTCCTTGTCCCCACCAATGCCACTGCGCATGCTTCGATCGCGGTCTGTTACGCCAAAAGCTGCGCATTTGCCGGGGTCAAAACTAAGATCGAATATTCCCGGTTATTTAAAGACGAAGCTGATAAAGCAATAGCCCTCGATCCAAAACAGGACGTCGCGTATTACCTGCTCGGGCGATGGAATTATGGCATTGCCAGTGTTGGATTTCTCTCGCGCACCTATGTAAAGATCGTCTATGGTGGCCTTCCCCGGGCAAGTTTCCAGGACGCGGCGGCAAATTTCAAAAAAGCCTGCGAATTGGCCCCTAAGCGAATTCTCTATCATGCCGGCCTGGCAATGGCCTATGAGGCCCTGGGCGAGAAAAAGGCCGAACTTGGCGAACTGAAAATCTGCCGTTCCCTGAAGCCGTCGGACCCCGAAGAT
>JBOHXA010000718.1:0-3056 GCA_050737335.1 Limisphaerales bacterium
CCGGAGGACACCGCCGCGCCCGAATATGCGGCCGGCAACAACGCCATGATAACTCCGACAATGATTGGCTTCATTCGGATATCGTTTGTCCCCTTTATTTCAATGAATCTACTTTGAAATCAATGACCTGAGAGAGTTGATTTGTGATCGTTTGAGGTCCGGTGGCCCCCAGGCCTGGCCGCGCCCTTTTAGGCATGCTCATGAGCATGGTCATGTCCTGGTTCATTTTGGAACTGACGGTTGCTCCAAGTTCCGGGTCGAACCAGAGCGCGCCGGAGAGGTTGCCTTCCGGGATGGCAATAGTCATGCCCATCGGACCGGCGCCGGCACCTGACTTGCTTTGAATATCGCCCGTCATTTCGATTCGAGCGCAGTTTCTTTTTCCGACCATTTCCCATCCTTTGAAAGTCAGTTTATAGTTCATGCCCATGGCGCCCATGGATGCCATTGGGACTTCAAGTTTTACGGGCCAGGAATCGCCGGGTTGAACGGGATTCAGGGGCAGGAACCGATTGAAGGCCATGATTTGTTTGAAATAGTTCTCGGTAAATATGCTTTTGAAAATGCCGGACTTGTCGCCAGCCGAAATTCGGCTGATTAAGTCATCAATGCCATCAATGCGTTCCACGTTGTTGCTGGCGTCGAGAAAATATTGAATTTTGGCGCCGATAAGCCTGGTGAACACCGTCGCGAGCGGATTTGTGGAGCCGTCTGCCGAATCCTTGTCGGAATCGTAGTTCATATTGATTTTACCCATTTCCATTGCCACATGGGCGCCAACGAATTGCATTTCCAATTCATGGCCGCCGTCGGGATCGGCTTTGACGACCCTGAGCGAGAGTCTCTCACCCATCGTCATGTGTTGTTTCATGGGGGCCGGCTGACCCGGAAGGTTCATCCGCATCGTTTGCTCCATATTAAATTCCTGGATGATTTTTTCTCCGGGCGTCCATTTCAGCTTCAATTCAACGGGGCCGGCCGGAATGGATGCGGATGCGATATTTAGTTTGTTGGGCTTGCCGCAACCCGCGACGGCGAAAGCCAGGGCGAGGGCGGCCAATGAGAAAAGAAGCCGGATATTCATTGTTTTTTATTCTATTTCTGAAAAGCGGCGTCATTCTAGCGTGTTGGCTCCGCCATGCATATTTTAAAGGAGGATAAATTCCAGCGGGCGGATGATGCGTTATTTGACTGGTTCCCCAACTCACCGTAATTTGTCAGTCCATGTTTGATCTTGTCGCTCCGTATAAAGCCGCCGGTGATCAGCCGCAAGCCATTGCGAAGCTGACCGAAGGGGTTTTGTCCGGAACCCGGGACCAGGTGCTCCTGGGCGTCACTGGCTCGGGCAAGACGTTCACCGTCGCGAACGTCATCAAAAATATGGATAAACCCACGCTGGTCATTTCACACAATAAAACGCTCGCCGCCCAGCTTTATGCGGAATTTAAAGGTTTTTTCCCCCACAACGCCATCGAATACTTCGTCAGCTACTTCGATTATTACCAGCCCGAAGCCTACATTCCGCGCACCGACACGTTCATCGAAAAGGATTCCAGCCGGAACGAAGAAATTGAGCGGCTTCGTTTGTCCGCCATGAGTTCGCTCTTCTCGCGGCGCGACGTCGTGGTGGTCGCCAGCGTCTCGTGCATTTACGGCATCGGCAGCAAGGAAGATTATGAGGAAATGATCATTCCCATGCGCGTGGGCGGCAGCATTTCACGCGAACAATTCCTTTCACGCCTCGTCAGCCTCCAGTACGACCGCAACGACATAGCCTTCGAGCGCGGCCATTTTCGTGTGCGCGGCGATACCGTTGAAGTTCGTCCCGCCGGTCGCGAGGACGGCCTGCGCGTGGAGTTTTTCGGCGACGAAATTGAGCGTATCACGCGATTCGAGCCGATGACGGGCACAAAAATCGAACCGCTCGAAGCGGTTGTTGTGTTCCCGGCCAAACAATTCGTCACCACCAGCGAAAAAATGCGCCACGCCATTCTCACCATTCGCGAAGAACTCGGCGACCGCATTGCCTGGTTTGAAAAGGAGGGCAAATTGCTCGAAGCGCAGCGCATCAAGCAGCGCACGGAATTTGACCTGGAAATGATGCAGGAAATGGGCATTTGCTCCGGCATCGAAAATTATTCACGCCACATTTCGGGCCGTCCGCCAGGTTCGCGGCCCAATACATTGTTCGATTTTTTTCCGAAGGATTATCTTCTGGTTATTGATGAATCACACGCCACAGTCCCGCAAATCGGCGCGATGTATGAGGGCGACCGCTCGCGCAAGACGGTCCTGGTCGAGCACGGTTTTCGCCTTCCCAGCGCGCTGGATAACCGGCCGTTAAACTTCCAGGAATTTCAGGGGATGCAAAACCAAACCATTTACGTGAGCGCGACCCCGGCCGGCCGCGAACTCCAATGGGCCCGCGCCGCGGCGGGGGCTGAACCGGTAACGCCCGTAGCGCAGATTTCCAAATCCGCTGGCCGAACGAAGACCGATAACTTGCGGAACGGAAAACCGGGCCTGGCAGAATCCCAAAAGCACGGCGAAATGATCTACGTATTGAACGATGCGCGGCAAATCCAATCAACGGTAGCGGAATCCGATAACGGCCAGACTGTTCCCGCGGCGGCTAGGGCGCCCGGCAGCCTCACCTGGCAGCCTGATGTTCCCCAACCCGGCGTCGTCGAACTGGTCGTCCGTCCCACCGGCCTGATTGACCCAAAAGTGACCATTAAGCCGCTCAAAGGCCAGATTGACGATCTCATCGAAGAATGTCGCAAACGCGCCGACCTGAAAGAACGCATCCTGGTGACCACGCTTACCAAACGCACGGCTGAGGAATTGACGGATTATCTTCGTGGTATCGCCATCAACGTCCAATACCTTCATAGCGAAATTGACGCCATCGAACGCGTCGAAATCCTGCGCTCGTTGCGAAAAGGGGAATTTGACGTGCTCGTCGGTATCAATCTCCTGCGCGAAGGCCTGGATTTGCCCGAAGTGTCGCTGGTCGCCATCCTGGATGCGGACAAAGAGGGCTTTTTGCGCAGCGA
>JBOHXA010000719.1:0-9478 GCA_050737335.1 Limisphaerales bacterium
AGGTTGCACCGATTGCCGGATTTTCGCCCGACAACTCCAGCGACTCGATGCCGCGCTCTCAGCCGGAGTGAGAGTCCCGGCGTTATCGGCCGACTTCGACCGGCGGCTTCGGGAAAGGATTCAAGTCGCGCCGGCAGGCTTGTCAGAGGCACAGCGGGCCGAGCGCAAACGCCAGTTGCAAGCCGAATTCGAGGCAGGCATGGCGCGAATCGGCCGGGGGTCCTTCGCGTTGGGCAGCCTGCTGAAACATCTGACATGGCCTGCGCTGGCCATTGCGGCTGGCTGGCTCGTCTGGCTATTCACGTCGCAATTGACGTCCCACCTCAAAGCCCAAAACCTGGCCGGTCTTGCCCCAAACCTCCTCCCCTGGTTGGCTGCGAGCGCAGTCTTCCTGGCCGTCGGTTTGGCCGAAGCGTTCCCGCGACAACGAAAATTCCTTGGGGTTTGGTAGCACAGAGTAACAGCCAGTGTTGCTTTTGAAAGCCATTGCCGATGGGTATTCATGGAAAGCGAATTGGACGAGAAACACAGGATTGAGAAAAATGAAGGTTGAGGCTGCGCAAATTAGCGCCGAACACGGAAATGCTCCCGTTGTGATTGTCATCGGGGTGGTTCTCGCACTCCAGGCGCTCGGGCGCTCCAGCATGGCCGGGAACTCAGAGGATTTGTTTTCCAGTTGATAACGTAGCGTTCCAACCTCCGCTCGCTTTCACAGTGCCGTTCAAGATATTTGGGCACCCAGGTATCCCACCCCTCGCTATTGACGATGGGCACCGTTCCAAAAGTCCATTCGCGCTTTGCGATTGTTTTGGGAGGCCATTTCAATGAAAAATACCTGAATGCACACCCATTGCGTCATCGGTTCAGGCCCGGCGGGTGTTGCCTGCGCCAGCGCATTGCTGGCGCGCGGGGCGAAGGTCTTGATGCTTGACGCCGGTATTAAACTGGAGCCGGATCGTGCGCGCATTGTCAGTGAGCTGGCCCAAAAAAAATCTTCAGAATGGCAGCCATCGCAAATCGCCGCGATTCACGGCGACAGCGCCGCGGACCTCAAGGGTCTTCCAGTTAAAAAGCTTTTTGGGTCGGACTTTCCGTATCGGGAGAGCGTGGAGAAAATTCCCTGGCGCGGCCAGGACGTGGCCGTGTCTCCGTCTCTTGGGTTCGGAGGGTTGAGCAATGTCTGGGGCGCGGCGATGTTGCCGTTTCGGGATGAGGATATTTTGGATTGGCCCATCAGGAACACTGATTTGGCGAAACATTACCGCGCGGTGACAGAGATTACGGGATTTGCAGGGCGACATGACGGGTTGGAGGACATTTTGCCGTTGCATGTGGAAAAGCCGACTCCGCTTAAACCGAGCGTGCAGGCCCGATTGTTCCTGGCCGGTCTGGAACGGCATCGGGAAAGATTGCAGTCACGCGGTTGGAATTTCGGCCAATCGCGCCTGGCGGTGCGAGCGGTGGATTCGCCAGGGAGAATCGGATGTGTCTATTGCGGCTATTGCATGACCGGGTGTGTGTATGGCTGCATTTTCAACGCAGCGGACAGCGTTCGCGAATTGCAACGGCAGGCGGATTTCCATTACGAGTGCGATGTGATTGTCACGAGAGTGCGCGAACAATCCGATAAGGTGATTATCGAAGGTTTTCACCGGCAGTCGGGCGCAGCGCTTTCGTTCGAGGCGGAGCGGGTCTATTTGGCGGCGGGGGTCATTCCAACCGCGCAGATTCTATTGCGTTCACAGGACGCATTTGACCGTCCGTTGACGTTGCGGGACAGCCAGTATTTTTTATTTCCCATTATACGCGCGCGCGGTGCGCGAAATGTCCGGGATGAGGCCCTCCATACGTTGAGCCAGGCGTTTGTGGAATTGTCCAATCCGCGAATCAGCCGCCACCCGGTTCATTTGCAAATATACACTTACAGCGACACGATAGCCGCGGCGGTGCGGCGTGCCATGGGCCCGCTGAAAATGTTTGCGCAGCCAATTCTCGAACGGCTGCTGATTGTCCAGGGCTACCTGCATTCGGGCGAATCAGCGGCGATTCAAATGACGTTAAGACGCGACGGCGCAAAGGATTTCCTGCAAATGGAGCCGATGCTTAATTCCGAAACAACGGGCGCAGTCAGGAGGGTTTTGCGCGAACTTCAAGGACAATTTCGCGCGCTGGGCGGTCTTGTCGTCCCAGCCATGCTGCAAATTGCGCGACCCGGTCGCGGGTTTCATTGCGGCGGTTCGCTGCCGATGCGCCCGCGTCCGGCGGATTTTGAAACGGATTGCCTGGGTCGGCCGCATGGCTGGTCGCGACTTCACGTTGTTGACGCGAGTGTGCTGCCGTCCGTTCCGGCAACAACAATCACGTTTTCCGTGATGGCCAATGCACATCGGATTGGGTCGGAAACTGTGTGAAGTACGGGGGGATGTCGCGGCGCAATGTCCCTGCCAGGCCAAATCAGGTAAAAACGATGGTGGATGCTTGATCTGTCGTAAAAGCTCAATAAAAAAACGCAAAACCTCAATGACACGCAGTTGTGCTTTTGCCAGGATAAGCGGAAAGCTGGGCATTGCTTGCAGCGCGCGATGCGTGTGCCTGGCGCCGCGGGCGTCATGAAATTTTAAAGGCCGGCGATTGAACATGGTTGCAGGCAACCATTTCCAATTTACAAGTTGTTCACGGTACGTTTTGATTAATCCCTTGTATGACACAAAAACTTCCCGGATTCTCCGGATTTAACTTTTTGGCGGCATTAACTCTTCTATGCACTTTGGCGGCATGGAATGCCGCCGCGGATGATGTGACGCTGCAAGATCGGTCGCTGCTGGTGTCCTTTGATTCTGATTCCGGCGCGTTGACGCGGATGGAAGACAAGGGCACGCATTGGGTCATCGAGCGCCGCCCGGAACTGGGCGTATCCTTCCGCCTGTTCGCTCCCTTGCCCGATCGCCGATGGAACCCCGTGTACGGGCCGAAACAACACGCCGTCGAGGTGAAGAAAGTTTCCGGCAACGAAGTCCGGATCAAATGGAGCAACCTGCTCAGCGAAAACGGAGGGGTATTGCCCATGACTTTCTCCGCGGATGTGACGCTGAATCATGGCGTTCTGACCTTTAACTCGACGCTGCAAAATGATTCGCCTCTGACGGTGGAAACGATTGATTACCCGTACTTCGGCGATTTCAATCCGCCATCGCGCCAGTCGTCACTCACGGTTTGCACCATGAGAAACGGCAGAATGAGGGGCATGCAGCAGGAGGAAGTATATCCGCATTTCAGGAATCACAAGGGTTACTGGGGCGTCTTCTACCCGACGAAAACGATGGCGGCGTCAACCAGAACGGACGAGCGATGGGACAGTCCGGTTTGTTTGCTTCAAGCGCCGGACCAGGGACTTTATGTCAGGATGGACGCGCCCCGGGCGCCATACCGGCTGGAATACACATTCGAACAGCATCCCGGCGTCCTCTCATCCATCACTCAATTGGTCCCTCCGGAAGATGAGATCCCGGGCAAAGACTCGCTTTGGGGGAGTGACGTAAACGCGGAAAATTCGATGACGCCGGTTTTTTTGGTCTTTCGCACCTGCCATTTTGTCTTTGCGGCCCCGCACTCGACGACGGAGCTGACGCCCATCTCGATGCGCTGTTACAAAGGCGACAGGCAGGCGGGTGAAGCGCTATATAAACAGTCGTGGTGAAATCTTTAATAAATCCAGGGACACAGATGCCGGCGAAAAACTTTCACCTCACCATGGACCGTTGGTTGGTCGGGCGCCGGCAGACCGTTCCGCCCACTGTACGGGCGGTGACGGCACAGCGCGCTGTGCCTGCCCCCATTTTCATTTTTATTATGCAACGTTCAAAGTTCATCTTATTTGGCGCCCTTATTGTCGCGACGCTTATGACCGCATTGTCCGCGAGCGCGGACGAAGTGACATTGAGAGATCGGTACTGGACCATCGGCTTTGACAAGGATTCCGGCGCGCTGGTGAAACTGGAGAGCCACTCAACCCGTTGGGACATCGAATCGCGTCCACGATTGGGTATTTCCTTCCGCATGAATGCGCCGATGGATCATCACGATAATTTCATGTATGGGCGAAATCAGAAGGCCGCCGAGGTCACGAAACTGTCTGACCACCAGGTGCGCCTTCAGTGGAATAACCTTGTGAGCCAGGACGCCGGCGTTTTGCCGATCACGCTCACGGCGACGGTTTCGTTGAATGGCGACACGCTGACGTTTGAGAGCACGATTCAGAACGATTCTTCGCTCATGGTGTCCACACTGGATTATCCGTATTTTGGAAATTTCAATCGGCCGACCGAGGGCGCGCCCATGAAGACCGAGCACATGTGGTACGCCAATCTTGCGGATGGCGACATCCCGGGCCGGCCTGTCCAAACGCGGCAAAGCCTGTTTTGCCTCGTTCAATCCACAAACGTCGGACTATACGTGGAAATGCACGATCCAACCCAGCCGTATCTGGTTGACTTTACCTTCAACCGCCGCGGAGCCGCGCGATCCGCCGAAAATCCATCGCGTCTGGAGTTTTACACGACGCATTGGGTGTATGTGCATCCGCATACGACCGCCGATTTGGCGCCGATTGTCCTGCGCGCCTACAACGGTGATTGGCATGCGGGCGTGGATTGTTACAAAGAATGGCGCGCGACGTGGTTCAAGGAACCGCATCTGGCCCCCTGGATAAAGGACGTGAACGCATGGCAGCAGCTTCAGATTGATTCGCCCGAACAGGATTATCGCGTGGCATACACCAATCTGATCGAGTACGGCCAGGAATGCGCTGATAATGGCGTGGCGGCCATTCAACTTGTGGGTTGGAACCATTGGGGGCAGGACGGAGGCGATCCGGCGGAGGACACGGAACCGGGTTTGGGCACGTGGCAGCAATTTCACGACGCCATCGCCCAAATCCAGGCCGAAGGCGTGAAAATTGTTTTGTTTGGCGGCAAACCGAACTGGGCTGATATGACCCAGCCATGGTACACCAATGAATTGTATAAGTACCAGTGTACCGATGAAAATGGCAGGCGCTATGAGCAGGGCGGCTACAGCTATTACACACCGACCCAACTAGCCGGACTCAACAACCATCGCCGCGCCGTCATGGATTTTTGTGATCCGCAATACCGCGATATCGCCGTCCACGAATTTGAAAAAGTCCTGGCGCTGGGCGCCCAAGGGTGGCTTTGGGATGAAATGTGCCATCACGCCAGCGTACTCTATAACTGGGCGCCCGATCACGGCTACACTCCGCCGGGCTACATTTACGGGGGCGACATCCCGATGTGCAAGCAGTTTGTCGCAGCCGCCGACAAGGTGAACCCGGATTTCGTGCTGGCGGGTGAAGGACCGGAAGACTGGCTGATGCAATATTTTCCCTGCTCCTATTTCCGGATTGGCAACGATTCCAAGCCCGTGTGCCGTTACATTGATTCGAATATCCGGTTGATGTGCGCCGTAACGGGCTGGGACGACCGCGAAATGCTCAACCTGATTTTGATGGATGGCTATATCATCAGCTATGAACCGTTCAATTTTAAGGGCTATCTCGACGATTTTCCGCTCACGCTGGCCTACGGGAAAAAAATTGACGCGCTTCGCCGCAGATACAAACAGTTCATTTGGGACGGTAATTTTCGCGACACACTGGGCGCGACCGTGACCGCCGACGGCACGGTGCGCCACACCGTTTTCGTAACGTCCAGCGGGAAACGGGCGGTCGTGGTGGTAAACCAGGAATTGGACAAGCCAATCAGGGCGGTCGTGACGATACCAAACCCGGGGCAATTGATTGTCGCCACACCTGAGCACCCCGACCCCATGCCGACGGATGGCACGCTTGAAATTCCGGCGCGTTCCGCGGCGGTGGTGATGGAAGAATAAGCGTTGAAACATGGCCGCGCGTAAGCGGTCCGGAAGAATAATGGGACCGGGACGAACTTTTTTGGGTGGGTGGGGGCCGGAAAATAATCACGGCGGGGCGGCGAAGACACACGTTACAACATCGCCACGCCCGCCGAGCGCCCAGTTCTCATTGGGGCACAGTCACTCTACTACTGATTGCGCTTTTTGCAAGTTCAAAGAAGACCCGACCAAACATTTCACAGAAGCAAACGAAGGCCCGTTTGAAATCCAATGTGGGAAAGTCTGCCCAACAATCCGAGGGGATTCACGCCAGAATTGCCAAGTTATGAACGACGGCGGCAATATCGGGAGTGAGACGGGAGCCGCTCCCTACGGGCGGCGGTGAACTTCTGGTTCAGGAGCTTTTTTCGACGGTACCCTCGACAGGGTTGCGTTCAACGGGTCCGCCATTTTTTCCATAGGAATGTTTTTGTAACGGTATTATCCCACTCGAACAAAATTTCCTGTAATTTCTGGATGGGGTTAAAAAACATATATTAGCGTTTTCGCTGTGTGGTTCAAATTGTCGTGCCCCTGTCTCCTCCGCGCCGGATTTCGCCGTCAACAATCAGCCGGTGAAACTGAACGCATCATATTGAGCGAGGCTTTTGCGAGCTCACAGTCCGGCTTCTCGTGAAGGGCTTGCTCATAAAGCTTGATAGCGTGGTGACCGTCGCCAGCCTGTGTATAGCAGTAAGCCATATTGCACAAGGCAATGACTCGATAGGGATTTGCACTGGCAACACCGAAAAGCAACGACCGCCATGTGTCAAGCCGACGATGGGCTGAAAAAAACTGATAGCTCCTCTCGAAATGAGAAATGGCATCTTGAAACTTCCGGGCCTGATAGGCTCTCATCCCGTTCCTGTGGTCTCGCACAAACTTGGCTCGCATAACACGGCAGAAAATATGGTAAACCAACGCACCGATGAGAATATCCAAAGGGATATCTAAATCCGGCAGAACCACATGAGCAATGGCTGCAAGGACAGCAATAGCAGCGCATTGGGGAATCAACCCAATCCATTCCAACTGGCGCACGACTGGCATTCGCTGGTTCATACAGAATTAGTTATACCCCACTTTGGAGGTATATCACAAGTTTGGACTGGCCGTTCGGTTCAATCTGAGGATGTTCCATCATTTAAACGCCCAAATCCTGGTGGTGACCAGAAGATCGTGCGCCTTCCGAACGTTTTGATGATATGGAAATCGCTTTGTATCACACGTTAGGAAGGCCCCCTGAGCCGGAGGAATCCACACGTAAATTTTGCTAACTAATGCGAAGTTCAAACAATAGATGCATTAATCTTCAGGCGCATTCGTCTTCAGCAACGATAAAAAGACCAAACTTTGTTTCTCCCGGTCGCCTTCTGCTCAAATTTAATCGCGGAAATTCACAAATTGGACGGCTACGGGAAATTCGTTCCCTTTTACCGCCGCAATAACTGCCTGCAACTCGTCCCGGCTTTTTCCGGTGACGCGCACTTCGTCGCCTTGAATTTGCGTGGTCACCTTGAACTTGCCCTCGCGGATGAAACCGGTGATTTGCTTCGCCACGGCGCTTTCGATCCCCTGCTTGATTTTGATGACCTGCCGCGCATGGCCCAAGGGAGAAACATCCGGCTCAACCTGTTCCACGCTCTTGAGACTGATGTTGCGCTTGGCGAGCCTGCCGATTACCATTTCATTGAGGGCGCGCACTTTAAAAGCATCCGCGGCGCTCAGCTTGATTTCATTTTTCTCCAGCAGAATTTCCGCGTTGCTTCCTTTAAAATCGAAACGGTTGGCAAGTTCCTTTTTGGCCTGGTTCACTGCATTCTCGATTTCCATCGAGTTCACCTGCGAGACAATGTCAAATGATGGCATTTTTGTGTGAAATCATTTTATATTTTCGATAGCGGCGCAATTCAAAAGCTTCAAATATTGAGTCAGCAAAAGCGATCGAGGACCGAAATGGAAATACGCCAGGCGTGGGCGGCTAATTCCGTTGTGCCTCCGGCACGATATTGGCGGCTATAAACGCACAAATCAGGAATCAAGTCAGAATACAGATTGACACCGCGCTTAATGTTAAGCCAAATGTTTAAACATTCTGCAGATTATGAAGAAACTGATTTTGCTGGTTTGGGCATTAGAGCTTGTCCGCGCGGCCCAGGCAGACAGCAGTGGGGTGTTTCAAATTGGGAAGGCTGACCGTGATTATCACGAATTTGCCATTGCCGGAAATTACAGCCAATACCCGAAACAGTTCCCGCGGGGCGTAAACTATACCGTAGGGAAAAGCGATCCGGGGCGCGACTGGCCATATATTTTGCCGGGCCCTGTGGATGGGTGGGCGGGCAATCGGACGCATGCGTTTAGAATCCACTTCCAAATGTCGCAACCCGAATCGGCGTATTATCAATTGGACATTGATTTTGTGAACACGCACGAAGCGGCGCCGCCGGACCTGGTCATCAATATCAACGGCACGGCGGTCCGCCGGCAATTACCCGGAGGCGGCGGTGGCGATGAGTCTCTGACCAATCCGAAGGCGGGCAAACCTTACTCTCTGCGTCAGCTCATTCCGGCAACCGCGCTTCACGGCGGTGACAACACGATTACCATTAGCAGCGACAGGGGAAGTTGGGCGCTTTTCGACGACGTTCGCCTGGAGAGCGGAGTTTCCGCGCCAGCTGTGACGCTGACGATGCAGTGCCAGCCATTGCCGTTCTTCAAACGCACGACAGGCGGCCTTGGCCGCGCTGTGCGGTTGTCCATCAACAGCCTGCAATGGAAGAGCATGCCCGCGGAACTGGATTGGAACTCCGGAAGCGCGTCGGGTTCGCGGCGGATCACCTTGAATTTTGGCCACAATAAACCGTTGCTGATTGTGCCGGACACGGACGAGGTTGATGTGACGCTCAAAACCGCGGATCATCAGATCAAGCTGCCGGTCACGCTGCCGCCGGCCAAGAAATGGCTCTTGTATATTGTTCCAACCACACACACGGACATTGGCTATACGGATTTTCAACGGCTCATCAGAATCCGGCACGCGAACAATGGAGTTGCAGTGCTGCAATTGCTCAACGAGTACCCGGATTTCAAATGGTATTCGGGCGCGCAATCGTGGTTCGTTGGCTTTCGATACTTGGTATTCCTCAAACCGAAATAGTTCCTTCCCCTTCGCTTCGGCTTCGGTGAGCTTGGCTTTGCGTTGCGCCTCCAGCCTCTCTCGCTGTTCGATGGCAGTGAGAATTTCTTCCCATCGTTTGAGGGTAGCTCGATAATCGGCCAATTGCTCGCGGGCGGTGTCCAGGTTTTCCAATCCCGTCAGCGGATCGCCAGCTTTAGGTAACGGAAAAGACACGTTAGCGTCTCGATAGACTCCATCTCGCGTCTGCACCAGCAGGCCGCGCAACACAGCGAGCAGTTCGTCCTGCCGCGAAATCACGACGCCATCTTTGCCCACAGGCATTTCCAACAAATCACGGTTGAGCAGCCGGAAGACCGCGCTCAATTTTTCGTCACTAAAATGTTTGCGGAGAGCGGTAACAACTAGGTG
>JBOHXA010000720.1:0-4479 GCA_050737335.1 Limisphaerales bacterium
CGAATGAAACGATATCACGCGAATAGCCGGGGTATTTCACCGACTTGAGCGCATCCAAAATCTCTTTCTGCGTAATCATGCGGCAAATAAACTGCCAGTAGCAGAACAGAAGGCAAAATGATTTTAAAAGGAGTCGTTTCCTTGGATACTTGGCGCGTGCCTTTTACCCTGTCTCCGCCATCGTTTTAGCCATGACGAAATTTCTCTTTGTTTTATTTGGGTCTCTGGCGGGCAGCCTTGCGGCGCTGGCCCAAATGGGCGGGCCGGGTCCCGGCGCCGGCGCCAATCCCATGGAAAAATTGTTCGGAGCCAATCCGGTCTATTCCGCAACGATGTTCACGACCATTCCCGGTCCCGACGGTCCCATGACCGTCAAAACCAAAACGGTTTTCGATCACGAAAATTCGTGGACTGAAATGAACATGGCGGATGTTCAGGCCTCGAATTTGCCGCCTCAGGCCCTCGAGGCCGCCGAACAAATGAAAAACATTGGCATGGACGAGGTCGTGACCATCCAGCCTGCCGACAAGCAGAACATTTATGTGGTCTATCCGCATATTCATTCCTATGTGGCCATGGCAATGCCACCTTCGGGCACAACGAATAATGCTTTCAGCATGCAAACCACTAAATTGGGCCGGGAAACTGTGGACGGCCATCCTTGTGTCAAAAATGATGTCCTGCTCACCAACAGCATGGAATCAACCGATTTTACGGTTTGGAACGCCACGGATCTGAACAATTTTCCGATAAAAATCTCCACGAGCGAAAAGGGCATGCCTGTGACCATTACGTTTCAAAACATCTCGTTTGCTAAACCAGCGGCGGATTTGTTCCAGCCCCCAGCGCATTATACACGCTATGGAAGCCTGAACGAGTTGCAGGAATCAGTCGTTATGAACCATCCCGGGGGTATGCCGGGAATGCCTTCGCCCTCCGTTTCGCCCGGGCCGTGAGGCCATGGCACGTTGAAATGCCTGAAGCGTTTAGTCGGCGCCGGCCATAATCCATTTGGCCAGGCGCCGGGCGTCGGCATCGCTCACGGCGGTGAAGGGAGGCATCACCGCCGTGCCCCATTTGCCGGTGCCGCCATGGCGAATTTGGCCCATGATCTTTTCGATGGCTTCCGGATCATGCAGATATTTGGCGCGGACGTCCGCGTAAGAAGGACCCACGACTTTCCTGTCTGGCTGATGACAACTCAGGCAGCCGTAGATGGTGGCCATTTTCTCGACGCTCATTTCCGCGGCGGGAGCGATTTGAGTGTTGGCGGGAGGTTGGGCGGGCGCCCCCGTGCCATAATTGACGGCAAGGTAATAGGCGATCGCGGGAATGACGTTCGTCGGAATCGGCGCGCCATATTTTTGCCGCATCTTAACCACCTCTGACGTCCATGCCTTTAGCGACAGTGGCGGCTGCATTTGCACGTATTCCACCGAATGACAAGTCAGACATTGGGCGTTGGCCAGAGCAACCCCGGGGGCGTCCTTGAAGGCGCCGGTCGCTGGAGGGAGCTTGATTGTAACGATTTCGGCGCCCAGGCGCGACACGGTTGCGAGCAGGGCAACAATCAAAACAATGGCGGAAATTTTTTCAATTCTGGTTCTCATTTTGTCCCTTTACGCTGCAGTCACATTGACTGTCTCAATGACGTTCCGCATATATCCAGATGGGTTCCAGCGTGGTTCCCTGCGCTGGGTTTCACCCTTGCGACCGGTCGCCCGGCATTGAAGCCGATAATCGCCCTCGACTTTTGGAGTGAAATGGCAGGTCCACTCACGGAACGAATAATTGCCGTAATCCTTGCCCAGGTCTCCTTCGGTCCAGGTGTCGCCGTCGTCGGGCGAGAATTCCACAGTCTCAATTCCAGAACCGCCATCAAAGGCAATGCCACGCACACGGATGCGCTTTCCCGCTTTGATCTTGTCACCATCGGCAAGGCTGGTGATAAACGAACGGACGTCGTATCTGCCGATTGGGCGCGTCTTGCCCCCGTGTGAGCCGGGCGGCACACATTCGCAATCGTTATCCGGAACGCGATAGGCGACGTCCATCCAGAAACTCGCGAAATGTTTGTCTAGGACCGTGATTTCATGCAATTGCTTGACCCAATATGTCCCGTAACAACCCGGAACAACCAGCCGCAGCGGAAAGCCGTTGAGCATTGGCAGGTCCGCGCCATTCATTTCGTAAGCCACCATCACCTCGCCATCCATCGCATGGTCCACGTCCAGCGCTTTGCCAAAATTAGGGGTCGTGTCCAGGGGCGGCTTGTCCATCCCGCGAAATGCAATCTGTTTGGCATCCGCCGACACACCGGCTTTGTTCAGAATATCCCTCAGGCGCACGCCTTTCCAGCGGGCATTGCCCATGGTGCCGTTTCCAGATTGGCCGCCGGGAACGCGCGGTTGGAAAAATCCGCGGCCATTGCCCGAGCATTGGAGAACGGCCACAAGTTCAACCGGCTCAAATTGCTTCTTCAAATCGTGCAGCGAGAGCGAGAGCGGGGAGTTGACCCGGCCTTTGACCGTGACACGGAATTTGTCCGAATCAATGGATGTGGGAATGCCAGCCAGATGATATCGAACGAAGAACTCGTCGTTCGGTGTCAGGATGCCCTTATTGAAAACAGAAAAGGGCGTTTCCAATTGCGGCGGCCGGGCCGTCAACAAGATCAGGGGCTTTTTTTGGGGATAGGCGACCAGACGACGCTGGCCGTGCGCAAAAGGCATGGTGACGACTTCATCAGCCAGCGAGGACCATGGCACAACCATTCCGCCCGCGCTCGCAAGAATGGCCGAACGCAGAAAGCCGCGGCGGCTTAATTTGAAAAGTTTGCGATGATTAGGCATATCAATTCAATCTCCCCGAACGAAAACGGCGAATTCCTTATGAGAATACCCGAAAGTATAAGCGGTGACCGATATTTTGCAATCAAAAATAATCGGGTTATTTTCGATTCGATTTGTGTCAAACGTGATTGTCACAGCCACGCCGCAGACTCCGCGGGAGTGCCTTGATTGATTTGTCGAATGGCCTCAATCCGTGACAAAAGAGAAAAACGCTTGAGCGAATTGCCTCGCAGACTCAGAATCCGCGGTGATGAAACCGGCCCTCCAGCGTAAACCCGACAGCGCCATTCGTCACTTCCACGCCCCTGTCGTGGATGCTGTCATGGCCGAAGAGCGCGCCGCTTCCTTTACGAAGCGAAGCGTCAAAACTTCGGCAAAATTGGCAGGGCTGAAAATGGCTGTCTCGATGATGGACCTAACGACGCTCGAAGGCAAAGACACGCCCGGCAAAGTCGCCTATCTGTGCCGTAAGGCCCTCCAGCCTGCGGAACCGAAATATGGCGCTCCGCCGTGCGCCGCGGTTTGTGTATATCCCAACATGGTCAAACATGCGCGGAAATTTCTAGGCGTCAATTCGGCGGTCCGTGTCGCATCCGTGGCGACGGCGTTCCCGAGCGGCCAATTTCCATTGCGCACAAAGCTCGAAGAAACGCGTCGCGCCATCCATGACGGCGCCGACGAAATTGACATGGTGATTGACCGGGGCGCATTCCTGGCCGGTGATCGTGGGCGCGTTTTTGACGAAATCGCAGCCACGAAGGAGGCGTGCGGGCCCGTGCATTTAAAAGTAATTTTGGAAACAGCCGAACTGGCGACCTATGACAACGTCCGCCTGGCCAGCGAGATTGCGATGCAGGCCGGGGCGGATTTTATCAAGACCAGCACCGGTAAAGTCTCGCCGGCTGCAACCATGCCGGTGACGCTGGTGATGCTCGAAGCCATTCGCGACCACTTTTTTGCGACCGGTGTGCGTATGGGCATGAAACCCGCCGGCGGCATTCGCACAGCCAGGCAGGCGCTGGCCTACCTCGTCATGGTCAAGGAAACTCTGGGCGATGATTGGCTCACCCCGGAGCTTTTCCGCTTTGGCGCCAGCACGCTGCTCAACGATGTCTTGATGCAAATTGCCAGGACCGTGGATGGCAATTACCAGGGGCCGGATTATTTTTCGATGCCCTGAGGATATATGATACGAAAGGCAAAATCTGTGAAGCTCGCGGTCGGCAATGCCCCCGCCACCGTGCCGCGTCCCGTCGTTCCCCTCAACGCCCGCGGCTTGAACTTCGGCAATAATTGGGACTACGCGCCGGCGCCTGAGGAGTCAAAAACTTATGCCATCGCTCCCTGGCACGAATTGTTTATTGGCGGAAAATTCGTTACGCCGCATTCAGGCGCCTATTTCCCCTCCATCAATCCGGCCAACGAGGAAAAACTTACTGAAATCGCCTCCGCGGACGAATCGGACGTGGATAAAGCGGTCAAAGCCGCGCGCGCCGCCTACGAAAAAATCTGGAGCAAAATGCCCGGACGCGAGCGGGGAAAATACCTCTACCGCATCGGCCGGATCATTCAGGAAAAATCGCGCGAGCTGGCCGTGCTGGAAACGATGGATGGCGGCAAGCCCATC
>JBOHXA010000721.1:0-17062 GCA_050737335.1 Limisphaerales bacterium
TACACGCACGGTCTGCCGATGCGCGGTTTGAAATTCAAGTGCCCCGCCGCGACACGGAAGCTGATTCGAGTGATTTCGACAATAAACTCTGCTATCGCATCGAGCGATTCACTTTGGTGAAAAAATGACCGCCGACAGTTCATCTTCAAACTCGAATGGCCTGTTCGCGCGCCTTTCCGCCAATGACCGTGAACGCCTCGGCGAAGCAATTCGCAAATTGATGGCCCACGGGTCAATTCTCGGTCTCGAACCGGCACAGACCGACCTTTATCACTGGTGCTATCAGAACCGCTTTTGGGTGGAGGAGCTTGCGTCATTGTTCGACTTCAAGCTTCATTGGGATCACCAAGACCGAACCGTGCAGGCCGTGCCGCAAAGTGCTGCATTTCTGCTTCATCTCAAACTCGACGCAACGCTTGTGTTGCTCACCTTTGGTATGAATTCGATACCGCAATTCGTGACCGTGGCGAGACGCCGCCGGTGCGACTGACCGCGCAGCAACTAAATGATTCGTTGGCTACGAAATTCGAGCCATTGCGCAAACGCCTGCCCAGCCCCACGCGCCTGCGTGAAATCCTGTCTCTGGCCCAACGGAAAAACTTGCTGCGCCTCACGCCGGACGCAACGCCAGAGCGTCTGTCAATCGAAGTTCTGCCAACGCTCAAGCGTGTCATCCCATTTCAAAACATTGAGGAGTGGAATAAGAATGCGGACCGTTATCTTGGGGCCGTGAAAGAATCGGATGCGGAAGCCACCGAACCGGACGACGAACCTGACAAAGACGAATGACCAGAACAATCCGCCTCACAAAAATCCACGCACTGAACTGGTATGGCTACAAGGACACCATTTCAACCGAAGGGAATTTGTTGCTCGCGGGCGTGACCGGATCGGGCAAGTCCATCCTCATGGACCTGATCCAATTCGTGCTTGTCGGTGATCAGCGGCTCATCCGTTTCAATCAGTCAGCCACCGGCGACCGCTCCGACCGCTCGCTCAAAGGTTACTGTCTTGGCGATACCAAGCAGGAGGATAACGGAGTTATCCAATATATGCGGCAAAGCGCCATCACTTACGTGGCTTTGGAATTCGCGTGGCCGAACGGAAAAAGAGTCGAGACTTGGGGGCTGCGCGTTGAATTCGCCAGCACGGCGGAAACGCAGGGCAAACTCACACCCTTTTTTGTTCCAGCGGCACTTTCACGCAGCGACTTCTTGTTTCCAGACAAGAAACCGCTTGATTACACAGCGTTCAAGGCGTTTGTCGAATCACGCGAAGGCCGGATTTACCCGGAGGGCATTGAAGCCTATTTGCGCGACATGGCGCAACCGGTGCATTTGAATTTCGAGCGTTCCGTTCTTCGTTCGTTGCTGCCCACGGCGATGTCCTTCACTTTTCTGCGCAGTTTCAACGAGTTTTCCCGCCAGTTCATTCTGCCGGCGGATAAACTTGACGTGAGTGACGTGACGGCCAGTTACCGCACATTTCTTGCCTATGAGCACGACCTCAAAAATCTGAACGAGCAATTTACCAAACTCAAAGCCATCCGCGACACGTTCAACCGTTTTACTGAACTCCGCCGTGACCGCGCATTAGCACGTTATCTTGAGGCGCAGCTTCGTCATGAGCACGCAACCGAACAACTTCAAGCCGATGAAACAAAGCTGGCGGAACTCAAAAGAGAATTTGCAGTCGAAGCGGCGCGATTGAAGGAACTGGATGCAACGATTCCCGAACTCCAGCATCAGATTGATGGCATCAAAACGGCCATCAATGAAACCTCCGAAGGCCGGCTCTACAACGAATTGAAGTCACGCAATGAGCGGCTGGCCCGCCAAATCAGTGAACTCGCCGGAATCGGAACTACGCTGGAGCAAGCCTTGGGCAATCGCATTCGCAATGCGCGTGCCTGGCTCAAAGACCTTCGCGCATTGCCGCTGGATATGGACGGCGAAGTCGTTTCATCAGTCGAGCGAGCCATCCACGCCGTTGAACAGGGCGGAATTGCGAAGGCAGGCGACACCTTGCGCGCTCTTGGCAACGCCGCACAGCAAGCCGCCGTTGAAGTCGGTAAGGTCGCAAAGTCTCAATTGGACAGATTGGCAGAAATTCGTCGCCAACTCGGCCAATTGCGTGATGAAATTGGCGCGCTCAAGATCGGTAAATTGCCATTTCCAACTCGACTGCTCGACGCGCTCAATAACAGCCTGCTTTCGCGTGGACCGGACTTGCCGGCACCGCATTTACGCGAGCTTTGCGAAGTCACCGACGAGCGCTGGCGTCCCGCCGTCGAAGTCGCATTCACCCGCAAATTTGCCATTGTGGTCGCACCGGAACAGTATGAACAGGCGGAAAAAATCTTCCACGGATTGAAGGCGTCCGAACTTGGAACTGAGACAGGGCGTGAATCGCTTGTCAATCCAGCCAAGGCGCTCAAATTGAAGAAAGCCGTTCGTGCCGGATCACTTGCTGAAAAATTGAAGACCGACAACCTTGTTGCAGAGGCTGTTGTCAGCCATTTGTTTGGTGATCTGATGTGCGTTGAGTCGCTGGCGCAGTTGCGCGCCTTGCCCCCGGAACAAAATGGCATTCTCCCGGACGGTTTCATGACGCGGGGGGCATTTGTCGAACGTCCCCGCTTTTACGATGGCAACCCGTTTGTGGGGAAGCGCGGCTTGGAACAACAACTCGCATGGAAACAAAAGCAAGTCGCCGAACTCGAATTTGGGGAACGGAAAATTGTTCCGACCGAACAGGCGGTAAAGGCTATAAACCAAAGCTGGAGTGAGCGTTTCGATTTACCACCGAATCTCTACCAGGACCTCGCCCGTGCGCAGGAGTTGCCAAAGCTCCAAACTGAGCAGAAGGAAAACATCGGCAAGCTCAACAAAATTGACCGAGCGAAGTTCGATGAGCTTGCAAAAGAACAGGCCAAGTTGGGAAAAAAGTTGAATGAATTTACCGCCGAACAACGCGGCTTGCTGCAAAGTCCGATGAAAACGCGCGTGGAAACATTGGAAGTCTCCGTTACCAGGCACCGGAACGCTGTTGCCATCCTCACGGATGAATTCACGCGAGTTTGTAACGAGACGGACATTTCGCCGTGGCTGAAAGAATTGGACGCACAGCGTTCACAAGTGCTCGGTGAATTTCCTGCAAAGGATGTTGCGGCTGGCCGGTGCAATCAACTATTCCACACTCACGACCGCAATGCTGCTGCAACATGGGAAGAATTAAAAGCCAAACGGCGTGAACTGGCTGCGGCTTATCCGAAATTTGATGATTTGTCGGTCGAAGCGGAGACGAACGACGCGCATGATAAACAACTGGCCAAGTTGGAGGAGAGCGAAATACCTGAATACACCCAAAAGGCGGAGCGGGAGCGAAAGAATTGGGAAAGCCTTTTCCGAACACAAGTGCTTGAAAAGTTGCAGAGCGCGTTGCACTCGGTTCGCGACCTCATCTTCCTACTTAACAATTCGCTCAAACAAAAGCCGATCGGGAACAATACTTACCAGCTTCGCTATTGGCAGAATCCAGATTTCAAAATTTATCACGAGCTTGTTGAGGCCAGCGCCCTCGCCCGTGCGGACGAATTGTTTTTTGCGTCTGCCGAACCGCGTTTCCGCGACGCCATCCAGCATTTTCTCAAAACGCTGACCGAGGCATCCGATAGCGCCGAAGCTGCGCGTTTGCTTGATTACCGGCATTACTACGAATATGACATGGAAGTGATCGAGGAGGACGGACGCAAGACGAGCGTGGATCGTCACTCCGGCAAGTTTAGCGGCGGCGAAAATCAATCGCCCTACTTCATCGCCATTCTTGCGAGCTATCTGCGCGCCTATCGTCGCTATGCGTCACGACGACAAGAACCATCACTCGGACTTGTTCCTATTGACGAGGCGTTCTCCAAATTGAGTGGCGAACGCATCAAAGACTGCATTGCCGCGCTCAAAGCGTTCGATTTACAGGGTGTGTTTTCAATGAGCACGGGCAACATCCCCTATGCCTTTGAACACTGCGATTGGCTTGTGGTGGTGTCCAAGGAAGAGCGTCCCGCTGGCAAGCGTACCGAAATCCGCAATATCCCCGTCAGCTTGGCGCGCGATTCCGACGACGCGCGCCGGTTGATGAATTCCTAACTTCCCGAAAATGAAAATGCCATCGCCCGTGCTCGAAACCCTGGCACTTCGTTACCAACGAAGCCAAGCGGGGCGCACAGGAGAGGCAAGCCGTGACGTATTGATACCGTTGGAAGAACTGCTCGCAGAAGCCCGGTGTAGTGAAGGCGAGAAGCGAGCTTTGGCGGAACGGCAACTCGCAGAAGCAGAAACCACAGGCATTTTAATCCGGGAGCCGGTTCACAAACGCGACCGGGGGCGCATCCACCAAATTCGTTTTTCGCCGGCCAACGAGTCGGTTTTGTATGCGCGGCTTGGAAAATCCTCGCCCACACAACTTCGCGCCGCATTGGCGGAACAATTCACGGCGGCAATCTCCGCCGATGTGCCAGCACGTTTGCGGCAAGGTTGGCAAGCTTGGTGCGAACGGATGCGACAAGCGGCATTGGCCGGTAGTTCCGTAGTGCCGTTTGATCGCGAGCCGACTAAAGCAAACACTGACCTGCTTGTCCTTCTGCCAAAATTGCTCGCATGGGAAGGCGAGTCACTTGTGCGGTTTGCAAGCTGCGTCTTATGTGATCATTCCAAGCAACTCGAAGAACTTGCCGCACTGGAGCGCGACGGCGAATTCTCTGGTCAGTTGCGCGGCAAGCTGGGGCGTTTGCTAGAAGACATCACCGGCGGCACCATTCGTTCTCTTGATGACATTGGCATTCTGCCAAATCCACGTTCAGTCCTTGTTCACGGTCCATTGAAACTTCGATTGGATGGCTCATGGATGGATTTGAGCTTTTTCCACGGCCCGTTTCGTTTGTCGCAAACGGACATTGAACGCGCCGAAGCCATCGAAACCGCGTCCTCGCGCTGCCTGACAATTGAAAACGAAACAACATTTTGCGAACTGGCCAAGCTTCAAAGCGGTGAACTTCTTGTCTGCACCAGTTTCCCTGGCAGTGCCACGGTGACGTTGCTCCGACGTTTGCCACCGAAAATAGATTGCTGGCATTTCGGCGACAGCGACGAGGCGGGTTTTGAAATTCTTCGGGTATTGGCGGAAAAGACCGGACGCAACTTTCGCCCCCTCCACATGCAACCCGGACGAATTCCATTCGAGCAGGAATCTTTCGGGCGTCCAACTCAATCGGCTTGGCCATTCTACGGTTGAAAACGAAACAATGTTTGGCACCCTTCCCAAAGACGCTGTGTTGCTCATGGCGCAGTGTGTTCGAGGCGTGGTCGCCACTCAAAATCACCCAAAAAATTAGCCTCGAAGTTCGAAATAGTTTGCCCCGCCTGCCATCCCTTGAACGACATACTTGGCAGCTATGAATACGCCAAACGCCTGCTCGCGCGCGAACGTCGGCACACGAGAGCAACTATTTTCAAGAAAGTTTGTCCCGACTTCCTTGGCTCGGTCGACATACCTGATACTGTATTCCTTTTCCGCCGCCCTTCCCAGCGCACCGCATATACATCCTCACGTCCGCGAAACAAGCTGCGGAATAACTTCACTTTTTCTTCCGGGCTGGATTTGGAATTGATTGCGGCACCGGCAGGAGGAGCAACCAGCGCATCGGTTGAAACTGATGCTTCGGTTCTGGGGAGTCTCAGCCGATTCCGTAAATCGCGATTTTCCGCGCGCAATCGTTCACATTCCGAAAGCGCGTCGGCAAGTTTCTGTTCAACGAACATCGAATCCACGTCATCAATCATGCTCAATTGCGAATTTTGGCGCGACGCCAAATTCCAGACGCTTCATTTCGCTGGCGCAATCGCGCCGGTCGTGCGCGCGAATCCGGTTTCGATTGTATGTCGCCGGTCGTCGCGTCAAGGTCGAATTCCCCTGTTGCCCTTGAATTTCCACCTTGACCCGCCGCCCGGCTCCGGGGAGTTGCTGTTTAGGATTTCGCGCACGGAGGATTTTCACGGTCGAAAATAAATTCATTGGCTGCAACTTGCGTTTTGATTCGGATGCCGTCGTGACTAAAAGAAATGAATCCTCGCTGTTCGCTTCATTTGCCCTTCCTCAAAACAACTAAAATTCCACATCCGCTGCAAAGGCCGTAACAATAATGATTTTGCCGTGTGCTCGATTTAGGCACTCTTGCTCAAGTGGAACTTTAACCAGCAGACGGCAAACACGCTATTTTCCGCGCCAAAACTATTGATTGCTTTTTGAGCATCGGCTGAGACGGGAACGCAAAAGAAGGCAAAAGCAAGGAAGCGCACAAGCTGAAATTTTGAAAACGCATAAAACAGCTTATTATATTGGATTTAATGCGATTTCTCTTTATTGGAAAATATGGTGGTAGGTGATGGATTCGAACCATCGAAGGCGTAAGCCAGCAGATTTACAGTCTGCCCCCGTTGGCCACTTGGGTAACCTACCACGCGCCGTGAGCCGCACAATAAGCCATGCCCGAACGCAAAAAGCAATTCGTTAATTCCGATTTTTAAAGTATTTCGCCGCAATTTTGCCGGCCAACTTCCCCGCAAAACCCCCCTCATCTGTATTGGATAAGACGATGACGACCAGGTGGTCATCGGGATACAATTCGTTCGCGGCGGAAAAGCCGCTCGTGATGCCGCTATGGCCGATATTTTTGTGGCCATCCACCGTCTCCAAAAACCATCCGAATCCATAGGTGCGCTTTCCGTCGGGCGAAACGGGCACGGGCCGGCCGTCGTTGAGACGAGCGGGCGTCCACCAGAGTTTTTTGGATGATTTGCGCAGCAAACCGTCGTCCAGCAGCGCCGTGTCCCACTTGGCCAAATCAGAAACAGTGGACACGATGGCCCCGGCGGCAAAAAGGCCCGTCAGATCGCAATCGCGGTTGTAATACCGGCCATGTTCGAAAGCATAACCGGCAGCCCGATGCGGAAGCACTTGCAGAGGATCGCGAAACGCGCTGTGCGTCATGCCCAGCGGTGTGAAAATATGTTCCCTGAGAAATGACAAATAATCCTCGCCGCTCACATTTTCCACGATGTAACCCAGAAGATTGTAGCCCGCGTTGCAGTAAGCCCATTTTTCGCCAGGCTGAAAATCCAGGGGATGCCGCGCCAGTTGTCTGATGAATTGCGCCTGCGTGAGATGCTCGCGCAGTTCAAAGCCTTCCATTTCATCGTAACTGTGAATCCCCGACGTGTGCGAAAGCAAGTGCCGGATTTTAATGTTCCCCCACGCCGGAGGTGTGTTCGTGAGATATTTGCTGATGGCATCGTTCACGGAGAGTTTTCCTTCCTCCTGGAGCAACAGAATACTGGCCGCGGCAAATTGCTTGGAAATCGAACCGATTTCAAAAACGGTGTCCGGGCCGACCGGTGCGTTCCATTCCAGGTTGGCTTCACCGCCGTAAAAGGTTTTGACTGTGCGCGCATTTTTCATGACAAGACACGCCACACCCGGAACATGATGCGCGCGCATCTGGCTAGTGATCAAATCGTCAACGGTGTCCGCGTTTGCCGTCAGGACAAAAAAGAGCGCCGTTAGTACTGTAATGGCGCCTGGCTTGCAAATTCGCATTCGGCAAAATATGGATGGAACCGGTCATTCTCCAGCGAAAAGTGCCGTCGCGTATTACGTGTAGCGACGATGGCACGGCACGCGCGCGATTCGGTTGCTCAAAATGCAAGGAAAACCAGGGGTCTGGCACGGCTGGCGCGATCCACCGCCTTAATGTCAGGGAAAAACAGCGCGAAAATATTGCCGTTGGTTAGATTGAATGGGAACGGTAAAAGTCACGGACGTTCCCGCCGCGTTGGTTGCACTGCCGGCGACCATTATCCAGGCGGGCGAGGCAAGATTGGTTGTGCTCTCGATGTAATATGTATCGCCCGGGGTCGTGGCGTAAGTGAGGGTTGCGGCTGAACCGCCGCTCAGACTCACGCCCAGGACGGTCGAAATGAAGCTGGCGGTTTCGGTAATGGGCCCACTCATCGTGACCGGGGCCGCACGGCTGTTTCCGGAGTACGACCCGCTGCCGCTGCCCGACCAATTGCCAAAGATATAACCGGTGGCCGGGGTGGCGCTGATGTTCACGCTCTCTCCGCTGTTTGTCCATAAACTCGCCGGGCTGACGCCGCCGCCCTGTCCGGCGTCCATCGTCAAGTAGTAGTTGGTCGTGAAATTTGCCATGTAGGCGGAGCTGATCAGCGGCATGATTGTATGGGAGATGGCGCCGGCATCGCTCCATCCGCTCCACGCATACTGGACGCCCGCGCCGCCGTTTTGTGAACTGGTGGAAATCGTGTGGCTCGAGCCGGGCGTCCAACTGAACGCGCGGGCGCTGGTGTAGTTCGTGCCGTCCACCGTGAAGGAAAGCCCTGAAAGGCTAGTCTGCAGCGTCACATTAATGGCATTGGTCAGGAAATGAAAAGTGAAGCTGCCGCCGGAAGCATTATTGAAGCTGCTTTCGACCGAATTGCTTACCGTCAAGCTTCCTCGCGCGCCATTTAACGCCGTTAGAGCAACAACGCCCATGTAGCCGCGGCCGGAATTGGGAATACTCACGGCGGAAGCAATTGCATTTGTCAGCGTGGTCGTGCTTCCCCGGATGATCATACCCCAGGAAGCGCTGTTGGTAATGTTGAGATTGTTGAGGTCCACCCCGTTAATGTTGTTGCCGCTGCTACCGCCGCTGTTGATATCCTCGCAGAACTCAAGCGCGCCGCGCCATTGGTAACCGGGATCGTAGCCGCCGCATCGAACAATGTCACAACTTTGGACCAATGTCGTTGGGCTGAATGTATTTCCCCCCGCGGAGAACGTGCTGCTGATAAGGACGCCACAGCCGTAGGTGGTGTCGAAAAATTGGCAGCCTTCAATCCGGTTGCTGGCCCCGCCGTAGATGGCGCCGCCATTGGCCAGCCATGGCAGTTGCGCCGTGCAGGAGGTTATGGCGTTGCCGCTGCAAGGATATGTTCCCGCGGTGGTTGTGGGCCACATGGCAAAGCAATCGTCACCGGTGCCTCGTGTCGTGCAGTTGGTCACCATCGTATTCTGCATCCCAAAGTTAAGGTTGATACCGTCGGCAATTGTGTCACGAAAACGGCAGCCATCCACCACCAACCCCTGCGAATTATCAATCCAGGCGCCGGTCTTGGTGTGCTCCACCCAGATGCGCCTGATGCTTGAACCGACGCCATAGGACCCGACCAAACCGTCGTTGGGTTCGCCGTCGTTTCGGTAATTCAGGAAGCCTTTGATCGCGAAATCAGCCAGGTTAATGTTGTTCCCATCCCCGGATATCAAGACCCGCGACGCGGGTGTCGTATTGTAAAGATTTGGATTGCCGATGAGCGTCGTGTACCACATGCCGGCGCCCTGGAACGTATGGTTGGAGGTGATCGAGATTGTGCCTTCAATGAGGTACGTTCCGGGTGGAATCCAGACGCGCGGATACGTCGTTTGTCGGGCCGCCGCCTGAAATGCGGCGGTGCTGTCGTTGACGCCGCTGGGATCGGCCCCCCATTGCGTCACAATGGACACATAACCAGCCGGCTGGGACAGCGGTGGGGCCACGTTTTCCAGGTCAACGAGGTCAATGTCATAATTCGTGGCGGTGTCCGTGCCATCCACTTGCAGACGCACCACGTCGCCCGGATGGATGTTCAGGTTGTTGGTACAAACTTCGTCGTAAAAATCCCTTGGCGAACCGGCTGAAGGATTGTTCGTGAACGGGTAACCCCCGTATAGCCACGAATACATCGAAGTCATCGGCAGTTTTTCAGCAAAGACTCCGTTTGTGTAGAGACTGAGGGTATAATTAGCTCCGCCTCCATTCGGCGCGTCCGGCACGCTGTATCTCACCACAATCGAATTTGCCGCCGCCTGGGCGGCGAATTGCGCGTACTGGCCTGTACCGTTGAGCTGCACGCATTCGCGCCCCGATGATTCCGACGCAACGGTATTGTGACCGTAATCCGGTCCTAAAATCCTGCCTCCGCCGATGGTCATATTTTCCGCCTCGTAAGTCGTCCAGGGCACGGTTGCGCCGTTGAACGCGCGAGCCGTGGAGAGAGAAACAACCAGAGCCATCGCGGTGACCAATCCACGAGCCAAACCGATGGGGCATGAAATGTCCGCCGCCGTTTTCCGGGCGTCTCCCCAAACATCTGCCATCTGCATATTTTTCAGCAATTATATGCAATGCAGGAAACATAAACAATCCGCTTTATTTTGATTATTCAAAGTCTGCGAGTCGGCGGCAATGGCGCAATACGGCCAAAAATGGGCGGTTTTTTACATGTTTGGGACAAAATTTGTAGTCTTTTCATGCGGCTTGCGTTCGTCGCTTTTAATTGTTAAACTTGCGCTAAATGTTGCTTGAACTTCAACGCCGTTTCGCATAAAAATCTCTAAGACCTATGAAAACCAAATCAGTATCCCGTCAAACAACGGCCATCGCGCGCCAAATTAAACATTCCTTGATCGCGCTCGCGACGGCGGGCGGATTGGTATGGGTCGGTTCAGCCCGGGCGCAGTACGTGACTGGTGACCAATACCTGGATAACCTGACTATACCGCCTCCCTCACCAGGCGCGGTATATAGTGATTGGACCACCTCAGATCTTAGCGACGGTCCAACCGGTCTGACTGTGTCGTATCCCGGCGAGCAGAACGGGGGCGAGTTCGGCAGCATGTATTACGTCATCCCGGGTTCACAAGTGCAGTATCCCATTAATACTGCCGACAACGCAGCCGTGTTGACGCTCACCTTTAACTCGGCCTCAGGCGGAGTCCCTCCTAATTGGATAGGAGTCTATTTTACATTCGGTGATAATGCCGGTGCGACTCCCGACCTTGGCGGGTATGGCGGCTCCGGAAACCCTGGCAACCCTTCAAATTGGGTGTGGAATGGCGACATGTTAACTATTACGGCGCCACTCCCTGCCGCGCAAATAGCCGCCATTAACGCGGCGGGAGGCGACGCGGTTTATTCATTTAATCTGGGGATTGACCCATCGCCTTTGCCCGCTCCTGGCTCTTATAATTTAACGTTTAACAGTTTGGAATTGGTGGCCGTGCCGGAACCAGCCGGCATGGCGTTGCTGGCGCTGGGCGCCGCCGGCCTGATGGCCATTCGGCGCCGCAAATAAGCGATGGCAGCCGAAGCACGTCTTTACCAGGCCGCCCCTTTCGGGCGGCTTTTAGACATCTCTCGGGCAGCGCTTCCGTTCGGCAGGGCAGTCACTTCATGCGACTATTCAGACGGGCCAGCCGATGATATTCCGCGGAAGGTGAAAAACGCGACAATTTACTGAAATGCAGAACAAGGCTAAAATCGCGGGAGTTTGTATGGAAAATAAATCGTTGATAAAGTGGCTAACGCTCGCGCTCATGGTTGCGTGCGGGTTCGGCCTGGCCGCGGTGGCGCAGGCGCAGGATGTTTACTCCTGGTATAATTTTGATCCGCCCTGGTCGGCCACTTCTTTTCCTGGCAGCGCGCTATATCCCGATTGGAGCGACTATCCCAGCGACCCTTCTGAAGTGAACTTTTCCATAGCGTATTACGGGAGCATTGCGGATTCCGGACTGGAAATCACTTCGGCGGTTGGCGGGTACGGCAGCGGTTACGCCAGCCTGAACGGGGGCACGGGAGTGACGTTCGACAACGGCGATTCTGCTCTGGCCACCAATGACATTATTTGCGCCTTGACCTTTACAGTCAATCCGACGCCGGGTATGGCGGCCTCCGGGTCAATGTTTTACACCAATTATAACTGGATCGGATTGGTGTTCACATTAAATCTTGATAGCGGCATATACATGCTCGCTACTGGTCCGACGGGCAATTACAGTGGCTGGAATAATCCGGGGAATCCGGACAACTATCAATGGAGCGGCAGCAACGTCACGGTCACATGGAATTTGTCGTCTAAAAACAACTTCCTCACCTACACCGGTGGCGGGACAAATCACTTTTACGGCTGCAACATCGGGTTTGATCCGGCAGTCATGTTTAATGACCCGGCCGGGAGCGGGGGCCTGCCTTACGACATCACGCTCAACGCTATTACATTCGCCCCGGCGCCGGCGACGCCGCCAAACCCGGCCATCAACATTGTCGGCTCCGATGTCGTTATTTCATGGCCGGACCCCAGCAACACCTTCACTTTGTATCAAAGCGCCAATATGCAGAGATTCAGTTGGGCGCCCTGGGGGTTTGCGCCCGCCTGGAACAACGGCACCAACATCGTTACCATCCCGCCGCCTTTCAGCCAGGCTCTGTATTTCCGGCTTGCGAATACGAATTCTCCGTTTTAATCCGATCGGTCAAGCCACGGCAGCACCGCGGGAAGCAGGTCCTTGAAATAATACGTTAATGCTTCGTGCGTCGCCTCGGGCACGACAAAGAATTTGCTCCCGGGCGCGGCAAGAAAATAGTCTTCCTTCACTTCGGCAGGCGGCGCAATATCGTCCTGGGCGCCCGCAATAAACAATGCTTTGACCGGTGTCCGGCGCAGCACCGTCGTGGTGTTAAACTCGCTTGCCGGGATATCGAGGACTGTTGGCAAGTGTTTTATGCCAGCTTTGGCTATCCACTTTGGCACCCAATCACAGTATTGTTCGCGGATGTTTAACACCGCGTTGGAAAAATTCGCATACGGCGCGATGGCCACGACCGGTCCTATCCACGGATCCACTGATTTCAGCCGCAAGGCGAGCACTGCGCCGTAGGATTCGCCCATCAACGCCACCGGCTTGGCCAACTCCTTGTCCCGCGCCAATTGACCGAGCAATTGATTCATGTCGTTGGTTTCGCGGACGGTGAAATAGACTCGTTTGCCGGTGGACTCGCCATGGCCGCGCAGGTCAACAAGCACACAACGCCAGCCGTCCTTCGCCAGCGGAAACGCCCAGGGAAGCATGGAAAATTGCGCGACGCCATAGCCATGCAACAGCACGATGGTGCCGCGCGGGCGGGAGGTCCACCCATTGGTCCGGCCGGGAACCGTCGCGTAAAAATGAAACTGATACTCCTTCTTGCCGCCGGCCAGCCAATTCGTTGACGAAATCCTGAAGTCATAATCTCCCGGATCAATGATGCGATAACACAACCGCGCGGGCGGCGGCCCAACGTTCACAAAGCGCGCGACAAAATTCGTGAGCAATTTCGGCTTGAACGCGAGCCAGACCGGCGCTTCCGACGAAAACCACGATGGATACCGGTTGGGCGCGCGCGAAATCGAGCGCGCCACGAAATTTCCGCATCCCGCCATGGGCAAAGCCAAAATGAACAACAATAATAATTTCCAACGCTTCATTCGTATTCGGTTATCATATCAAATAGCGGGTATCACGCGGCAATCTTTTTCACGGCAGTTGGAGCGTGGGGCGCGCCTCACCGCGCAATTCGCAGATCGCAAACCGCAAATTCCCGAGGATAAGGCTGATCATGAGAATAAAAGTGATTGTGCCGTAAAACAAAAAAGCATTGGCCTTTTCCCTTGAAACCAAGCACAATCCCGCAAATTTCGGTTTAATTATGAAAAAATTTGTCGTGTGGATTCTGGCATTGGCGGCTTTTTCCTGCGCGGCGGACCCGCCGCCGCTTTTTTCCCTGGCTAATCCAATGCAAGGCACGGATTCACAATACAGTTTCTCTCATGGCAACCAGTACCCCGCGATCGCTCTGCCCTTTCCCATGAACGTCTGGGCGCCGTACACTGAACCGCAAAACGACTCATTTTATTATCAATACCGGCACAACACCATTTACGGCATCCGCCAGACACACCAACCCAGCCCATGGATTGGCGATTACGCGAATTTTTCATTCATGCCCGTCTCCGGTCAGCTCGCCGTCACTGAAAAAGACCGCGTCTCGACGTTTCGCCATCAAGACGAAGTGGCCCAACCCGGTTATTACCGGGTCCACATGGACCGGTGGGACACGACTGCCGAAGTCACCCCCACGCTGCGCGGCGCATGCCTTCGTTTCACGTTTGATAAGCCAGGCGACGATTCATACGTGGTGCTTGACGTTTTTAAAAGCGACAGGCCCTGCTCGATTGAAATCATTCCCTCGGATGGAAAAATCGTTGGAATAGCCCGCAACAGCCACGGGGGCACCCCTGATAATTTCGGAAATTATTTTGTCATCCAGTTCGACCAGCCGTTTTCCAGTTACGGCGTCTGGTCGGATCATAAAATTCAAAATGGCGTCACCAAATTGGAAGGCCGTCACATCGGCGCGTTTTTGAAATTTCATACTCGCAGCCAATGGTCCTTTTCAAAGTTCGCCGTTATGAAACGCAACGTCATCACCTGCAAAGTCGCTTCCTCCTTCATTAGCCCTGAGCAGGCGGAATTGAACCTGAAGAACGAGATCGGCGGCGCGGACTTTGATACGATCCGCCATCGCGCCGAGGCCGCCTGGAACGAATACTTGGGCCGCGTGGAAATTGAGGGCGGGATGGACGATCAACGGCGGACATTTTACACCTCGCTGTATCACGCCATTCTCTGGCCGCACCGGTTTTTCGAAATGGACACCAATAATCAACCGCATTACTTCAGTCCTTTCGACGGCAAGGTTCATCAGGGCTATCTTTACACCGACACCGGCTATTGGGACACGTTCCGGGCCGCGCACCCTCTTTACAATATTCTGTATCCGGAAATCAGCGCGCAAATCATGCAAAGCATCATCAACGTCTATCACCAAAGCGGCCGTTTGCCCGAATGGACCAGTCCGGGCCATCGGGTTTGCATGATTGGCAATCACGCCTTCTCGCTGTTGACGGACGCCTGGATGAAAGGCATCCGGGGCTTTGACGCGCGCACCGCCGTCGCCGCAATGGTGCATGACGCCAACGCAAACGGCGTCGGCCGTGACGGCGCGGACTTTTATAATTCAATCGGCTATGTGCCTTATTCCAATGTCCGGGGCGAGCCGGGCATTCCCGAAGCCAGCTCCAAGACCATCGAGTATTCCTACGACGATTTTTGCGCGGCCCTGCTGGCCAGGAGCATCGGCGACATGGCTGATTTTAAAACCTTCGCGAAACATGCCACGAATTACAAAAACGTTTTTGATGCAAAAACCGGTTTCATGCGCGGACGCCGGGCAAACGGCCAATGGGACGAACCGTTTTACCCGGATGAATGGGGCGGGCCCTTTACCGAAGGCAGTTCGTGGCAGTGGACATTCAACGCCATGCAGGATGAGCCGGGTTTCGCCGGATTAATGGGCGGCTGGAAGGCGTTTGCCGGCAAGCTCGACGCTTTGTTCGCCGCGCCGCCCACGTTCAGGGTCGGCACCTACGGAAAACCGATCCATGAGATGACGGAGATGACCGCGCTCAACATGGGCCAATATGCCGCAAACAACGAGCCGGTGAATCATTTGGTGTATCTTTACGATTACGCGGGCCAGCCGTGGAAAACGCAGGTCCTGGCGCGGCAGTCAATGACCTGGCTCTATCATGCCACTCCCGACGGCATTCCGGGCGATGATGACACCGGCCAAATGTCCGCGTGGTATGTTTTCAGCGCGCTCGGGTTTTATCCCGTCTGCCCCGGCGACCCCATCTATTTTGTGGGCAGCCCATTGTTCCCCAAAACCATACTCCACTTGCGGAATGGAAAAACATTTACCATTACGGCCAACCACGACTTGCCCGAGGAGTATTACATTCAAAGCGCAACTCTCAACCATTCGCCTTTTGACAAAATTTATATCAGCCATCACGAAATCATGAACGGCGGTGGCATCACGTTCCAAATGGGGTCGGCGCCCGATTACCACTGGGGTGTTTCCGCTGACAGCCGCCCGCCATCTCCGCTTTCACTTTTAACGCAATAACCCAAAAAGCAGAAACCAAAAAAGGACTGATTATGAAACCAACGCGGCCGTTAACCAAAAACTTAAAACTCAACATCCAATCGTTCATATTCACCCTGGCCGTTCTTGCGGCGGCGGCAATTGCAGCCGGCTGCGCCCGCTCACAAGGGCGGGCGATGCCGCCCGCCACGCCCGCCGCGCCACCGGCCGCCGAAGCGAATCCGCCCGCGGCAACCGAAAATGCGCAACCATCCCAGGCGTCAATCACCCATGAGCCATTCGGCACAACCCAGGACGGTCAGCCCGTCGAAATTTATAGTTTGCGAAATGACAACGACATGTTGGTCCGCATTATGACGTATGGGGGCATTGTCCAGACAATTGAAGTGCCCGATAAGAACGGCAAAATGGGCGACGTTGTCCTTGGCTATGACACGCTGGACGGTTACCTCACCAACAGCCCTTATTTCGGCGCGCTCATTGGCCGATACGGCAACCGCATCGCCAAAGGTCATTTCACCCTCGACGGTCAGAAATACACACTGTTCACCAATGATGCGCCCAACTCACTCCATGGCGGCCGCATCGGCTTCGATAAAAAAGTTTGGACGGTTGACAAAGCGGATATTGGCAAACACGGGCCTCAATTGGCGCTCAGCTACACAAGCCCGGACGGCGAGGAAGGCTATCCGGGCGCGCTGCATGTGACTGCCACTTATACCCTCAGCGCCAAACAGAACACGCTGCGCCTGCGGTTTAAGGCCACCACGGACAAAGACACCATCGTCAACCTCACCGCTCATTCCTATTTCAATTTGGCCGGCCAGGGCAACGGCACCGTTCTCGACCAAATTGTTTATATCAACGCCGATAAATATACGCCAGTTGACAGCACGCTCATTCCCACCGGCCAAATCGCTCCGGTTGCCGGAACACCCTTCGATTTCCGCGCGCCCACGGCCATTGGAGCGCGCATTAACGAGGACAACCAGCAGTTAAAATTTGCCGGCGGCTACGACCAAAATTTCGTCGTGAACCACCCCATGGGCAAACTCGGGCTGGACGCACGCGTGAGGGATCCCAAAAGCGGACGCGTCCTTGAAATCTATTCCACCTCGCCAGGCATGCAGTTTTATTCCGGCAATT
>JBOHXA010000722.1:0-1423 GCA_050737335.1 Limisphaerales bacterium
TGCCTTGGACACCGAGCCGGCCAGTCCGAAGAATTCGTGAGTCACGCCATCAAATCGGCGGGTCCAAACGGGCACGCCGGCCTGCCTTAGTTTTTCCGCATATTGTTCGCCCTCGTCCCGAAGCGGATCAAATTGGGCGGTGATCACGATCGCCGGAGGCAGGCCGCCCAAATTGTCCGCCAATAACGGCGCCACGTGCGGCTCTTTTGCCTGCGTCTTGTCTTCGAGATAATAATTGAAAAACCAGGGCATCATCGAAGAATGAAGCGGCTGGGTATCTTCGTTCTCCGTATAGGAGCCCTGGCTTTGGCTCGTGTCGGTGACCGGATAAATCAACAGTTGAGCGCGCGGCATTGGCGCATTCTGTTCCTTTGCCATCATACAGGCGACGGTCGCCAGGTTGCCCCCGGCGGATTCCCCGGCCACGGCAACACGATCTGTGGCGCCGCCGAAACTTCGCGCGTTTCGGATAATGAATTGGGCGGCGTCATAGGCGTCATTTACCGCCGCGGGAAATTTATATTCCGGAGCCTGGCGGTAGGCCACCGAGGCCACAATCGCTTCCGTGACGTTGCACAAAGCCCGGCAAGAAGCCTCATAGACATTCAGGTCGGCAATGACCCAGCCGCCGCCATGAAAATAGACGATGATTGGCAGCTCCGATTTGGCGGTCTTGGGAAAATAAAACCGCGTATTGACGTGGCCATCACGGGTGGGAATTAAATAATGCTCCACATGGTCCACCCGTTCTGGCAATACCGGCGTCGTGACATTCATGGTGCGCACAATCGCGCTATGCGAAGCGATTTCCTCGACCGCATTCTTAAGCGTCGGATTATTTCGCGCCGCCACATAATCCAGGGATTCAAGCGGGGGCGCCTTAAAATTGATCAAGTGCTGCACAATGGATCGCATGTCCCAATCCAGGGCCTCAAAATTCTTAAAATTTTTCATAATTTCGCTTCACCTGCCGTCCCCGAGGTTCTCTGGCCAGTTGGACCCAGGCGCGTCTCCATCCTGATTTCAGCCGAAGACGTGCCATCCGGCCAAAATTGGCAAATCAATCGTTTCAAAGCGGCGGAGATGGAGGAAATTCGCCCCCCTTTGCAAAATTCCTTTTTTGGCATTTCGGATTGCAATCCTTTGGGGGCTTTTTTCGACCCGCAACCAGATCGTGTTTTGGTCGCGGTTTGGAGCGACGATACTTATGGGACAGTTTCCCGCCGATTTCCGCTGTTTCGCTGCTCCAAACATACTTTTTCCTTGTCCTTCATGGTGATTATGTTTTATTGTCTCGTTGCCATTTGCAAAAGGCGTCCGGACGTTATTCGATTCATCGCGCCAATTTCGGGCCTGCAAGGCGCGGCTGGAGGTCATCGCCATTTTCAATGGGCACGCATAGCTCAATTGGATAGAGCATCTG
>JBOHXA010000723.1:0-4405 GCA_050737335.1 Limisphaerales bacterium
TCAACAATACGCTGACTCTTGGCGCCGTAACGGGGACGCCGACAGACGGAAGCGCCGGCGCCATCAACATTGATGGCGGAGCGCTGATTGCCGGTTCCATCGCCAATGGCGGCGGCGCCGCAGCCATCAACGTGACCAATGGCGCGCTTACGGTGACTGGGCAGGCCGGCACGGCCGCCGCGCCATTGAACAGTCTTTATTTCGCCGGCGCCGAAATCACTCTCCCGGAAACCCCATCGTCAACGAATATCACAGTTTCCAGCCTGATGACGGGCGGCGCTACGAACGTTATCAGTATTTCATCCGCTCCGCCATCAACCAACTTTCCCGTCCAAGTCACGCTTATCAAGTATGGCGGCAGCATTGGGGGCGCCGGATTCAATTTTGGCATCGGAACGCTGCCGCCTTTGACCGCCGGCTACATTTCGAACAATACCGCAAATGGCTCGATTGATTTGGTCCTCACCAGCGGACTCACTGGCGCCGAAACCTGGACGGCTTCCGTGAACGACAACTGGGACACGACCACGGCAAATTGGCTCGTGAACGGTTCGTCTGCAACTTATGCCAATGGCGCGTTTGTGCAATTCTTTGACGGCGCAAATTCGGGCGCGGTGAACCTGACCACGTCGCTTTCGCCGGGAGGCTTGACGGTCAGCAACAATATATTGCCCTACACGTTCGAAGGAAGCGGTAACCTCGCCGGCTCAGTTGCATTGAACAAGGCGGGAACCAACGCATTGGTCGTTGACAATAGCGGAGACAACAGCTTCACCGGCGGCGTGAATATTGACGGTGGAATTCTCCAGGTCGGAAACAACGACGCAAACGGCAATTTGCCCCCGGGTTCCGTCGTTGACAACGGCGCCCTGGTTTTTGATCAGACGGGCTTGGTGACCAACGATAACACGATTTCCGGGACAGGTATTCTGGCTTACGAAGGCGGTGGCACATTGAATGTTGCCGGGGTCAACTCCTTTAGCGGGCCGGTGATTGTGACCAATAGCAGCACCTTGCAATTGGGCGGCAGCTCCGCCTTAGGCTCGGGCGGCAGCAGCCTGATCGTCGTTGCCGGCAGCACCCTCGACGGCGATGGCCATTCAAGCACACGGCCAATCGTTGTCTCCGGCGCGGGCGTCAATGGCAATGGCGCGCTGACCGACACCGGAGGGGCGATTGATGACAGCGCCGGCGGCCTCTCGAGCAGCGTTACGCTGATCGGTGACACAACGTTTTCCATACCCGGCCCTAACCGCTGGGACCTTGGCTCTTCCAGCGGCGCAGTCTTGAGCACCGGCGGCAACGCCTACAATTTAACGCTCAATGCTGGCGTCTATTTCGAATGGGAAAACCTGAGCGTTGACCCTGCCTTGGCCAATATTGACCTTGAAGGAAGCGGCACCTTTGGCGTTGTCGGTACTACTACCTTTGGCAATCCCGCCGACACATTAACTATCGGTTCCAGCGCTCAGATGGACTTTTATGGCACTCCATTCAATTATGTTAACAAGGTCGTGGACTTTCAGGATGGAATCATTGACAACGCTCGCGGGAACAACTTTATGAACGGGACCATGACGCTGGAGCCTGGTTATTGCCAGTTCGAAAGTGCCGGCGGCACCTCGTTGACTCTCAGCAATATTTTGACCGGTTCTGGCGTGCTATACGAAAATGGTGACCCCGGAACGCTGGTTTTGGCCGGTTCCAGCCCGTCATTCAGCGGCGGCGCGCTCGTCTACCAGGGCGAGCTTATCCTGAATGGTCTCATTGGCAGCGGCATTACGACCGAGCCGGGCACCACTCTGAGTGGATCGGGCACGGCCGATGGACTGGTGGATGTCTCGGGCGGATTTGCACCCGGGAGCAGCGCGGGCGGGACATTCAATGCCGCGGGTGGACTGACGCTCGAACCCGGCGCCGGTTTGACCAACAGCTTGGCTCCCGCAGTCTCAGGCTCGAGTGATTTGACGGCCGTCACCGGCAATTTGACCGTCAACGGAAACACAATCTACATCAATCCCTTTGCCGGCGAATTGCAAAGTGGAGGCGTGTACCCGATAATCACTTATACCGGCACGTTAACCGGATCCTTCGCAGGCGCTCAATCCATTTCACCAGGCATCTACTCCTTCACCATCACCAATATCACGGGCACAACCCCTGAACAAATCGCGGTGATTGTCAGCGGTAATCCCGCCAACCTGACGTGGAATGATGGCGCGGGCAATGGCCAGTGGGACGTCCTCAGTTCAGACAACTGGACGAACATCGCAAACCTCGCCGAAGCGCAATTCGAAAATGGGGACAATGTTGCTTTCAACGATTCCATCAGTAATTCATCGAGCGCAACTCCGACGAATGTAACCGTCGCGTCGGGCGTGTCGGTGTTACCGGCCTTGGTAAGTGTCAACAATTCAGCCGAAAATTACACGTTCAGCGGCTTGGGGACGATCGGCGATTCGGCGTCGCTGGTCAAGACTGGCGCCGGGGCGCTGAGTGTCTCGATGACAAATACCTATTCAGGTAGTACCATTATCGGCGCTGGAACTGTAAGTATCACCGGGCAGTTATCGGGCGCATCTTCACCCCTTGGCTCAACCAACGGTTCTTTGGTCATCAGCAATGGCGCAAGCCTGGTGATTAAATTGGTGGGCGGTTATCCTCCGGGCGACGTTGGCTTTGGCGATAAACCAATTGTCGTCTCTGGCGCCGGAATCAACGGCCAGGGCGCAATTCAAAACATCGGCAACGCCCTCTATGACGACTCAAGCACATTCGGGTTGGGCCAAAACGTCACCTTGACAGGCGACACGACGGTTGGGGGCACCGCCCGTTTGGACTGGGGTTGGCCAGGGGCGGTGTTAAGCACCGGCGGCAGCAATTACAATCTCACCGTGATAGAAAGCAAACTCTTCCAATGGGTTGATTTGACCATTGATACGAACCTGGGCAACATTGACATTTCTAACAGCACGAGCAAGACTTTCAATTGGAATGTCTTTGGCGTGGGCCAAAGCCTTGGTAATCCCACCAATGTGCTCACATTGCACTCAAACATCACCATGGATATTGGACGCAACTCCTCGTATCCGGTTCCGGCCGCGGATTATAGCGGTTATGCGAAAGTGATCCATGTGCTGCCGACGGCGACGTATGAGAACAGCATCTCTGGAGGACCGGGAGACTATCGGGACAGCACCTCGTTTATATTGGAAGGCGGCTCGGCTTTCGAGTACTTTAACGGCACCGGGGGCACTAATAGCGGCACCGCTTTCAGCGGCCCGGTCAGTTTGAATGGCCTTGTGCATTTGCAAGTGGCCAACAGTCTGATCACCTTCAGCAATGTCATAAGCGGCCCGGGCGGATTCTACGTGGACCTTTATGGCGGCCAGCCGCCACTCGTTTTTGCCGCCGCCAATACGTACACCGGTATCACCGACATACGAACCAACATCAATGTGGCGCTGGTCGGCAATGGTTCAATTGCCAACAGCACGCCCATCAGCCTCTCTCCGGGCGCGACGCTGGCCGTGACAAATCGGACCGACGGCACATTGACTCTCTCTAGCGGCCAAACGCTGGAAGGCAGAGGAACGATTCAAGGCAACTTAATCGCAAGCGCGGGCAGCACCCTGGCGGCGGGGACGACCAGCACGACAACCAACCTGGGAACCCTGACGGTCTCTGGCAACGCCACGCTGGACGGCAACACCTCTATGAGACTCAACAACCCCGCCAATGACGTGATTTCAGTTGGCAACACTCTCGCGTATGGCGGGACCCTGACCTTGAGTTCCATTTCGGCCACGCCGCTGGCGGCAGGTGACACGTTCACCTTGTTCAAGGCTGCCAGTTACACCGGGTCATTCTCCTCGATCTCGCCGGCCTCGCCCGGCTCGGGACTTGCCTGGAATGCCAGCAATCTGGCGGTCAACGGCACATTATCGGTCGTCTCCACCGCGCCGCCCCGCATTTCAAGTATCTCCGTCAATGGGCCGACCCTCACAATTGTCGCGAATAATGGCCCGGCCAATGCCGCTTTCGTATTAATGGAAACCACCAACATCCTGACGCCATTGCCTTGGACGCCGGTGTTGACCAATTCATTCGATGGCAGCGGGGGCCTGGACCTAAGCACAAATATCATCAGCCCGAATGTCCCGGTTGAGTTTTATATTTTGCAGGTGCAATAGAGCGCGGCAATGCCGGAGCGCGAATTCGAAAGCCGCCGGCTCCGGGCCGGCGGCTGGAAGCGGAGGTTTAAGCGCGCAATTTATGAACTGTGCTGGTATGATAGGGAAGCGCCGGGCCTTTACGTTGATCGAGTTGCTCGTCGTCATCGCCATCATTGCCATTTTGGCGGCAATGCTCTTGCCGGTATTGCGCAGCGCAAACCTCCGCGCCC
>JBOHXA010000724.1:0-1014 GCA_050737335.1 Limisphaerales bacterium
CCACTATAATACTAGAAGCCATCTCATAAATATCTCAAGAGGATAATGGCGGCGGCCAGGTGAAGGAAGCCTTGAAAATTTTCGGCATGAAATTCGTAACGGACCACGAGGCGGCGGAGGTTGAAAAGCCAGGCAAAGAGGCGCTCAATCTTCCAGCGTTTGCGATAGCGGCGCAGCGGACGGCCGTCTTGAGTGGGCACCCGCCGGTTGATTTTGTTGGGCGCGATGAGTTCGGCGCCATAGTTTTGCAGCAGGCGTTCATCCAGCCGGCCGCTGTCGCAGGCTTTGTCGCCGATCAGACGTTCCGGCACGTCGGGCACGATGCGCTCATCCATTGTCTTTTCGACCAGTTTCACTTCCGCTGGCGAAGCGCTTTCTGTCCGCAGGGCGATAGGAAGACCATGAGCGTCGGCAATGCCCATGATTTTAGTGCCTTTGCCGCGCTTGGTCGCCCCGACCAGTCGCCCCCTTTTTTGGCCGGAACAAACGTGCCGTCCACAAAACATTCTTTCAAATCCAGTCCGCCGGCCTCCTGGAGATGCTGCGCCAGCGCCCGCAGAATTTTTTCCAGCACGCCCGAACGCACCCAGTTCTGGAAACGGCGATGGGCGGTTGGGTATGAACCGTATCGCTCTGGCAAGTCCTTCCACGGCGCACCCGTGCGCAAAACCCACAGGATGCCGTTGAAGACCTTGCGCCGGTCGCTCCAAGGCCGCCCGCGTCGCACCGCCCGCTTTTCGCCGGCAGGCAAAAGCGTTTCCACGATCTTCCATTGTCCGTTCGTCAAGTCCATCCATAACCGCTTGCCTCATTGCGCCTCAATGGGCCAGAACTATTTATGAGATGGCTTCTAGGATGGGCGTCCAATTCGTGAACGGCAAAGTCAAACTATCGGCTTCGTAGATTCCATAAGTCAGATTGGTTCCCCGGCCTAAATTCAAGTATGCCAGCCCGTCAGCCACATTGGTGATTTCCAGATACAATTCATTGGTGTTGATCACCGCAAGATTAAAC
>JBOHXA010000725.1:0-4068 GCA_050737335.1 Limisphaerales bacterium
GTCCATTTTCAACAGGCCCAGATCTCCGACCGGGTCCATCGCGTATTGAGTGACCAATGAACCGTTCTCATCCTGTTTGAGCGGCAGCAAATTCACGAGGGGTTGGTCGCCAATGACGACTCCGGCGGCGTGGACGCTGGAATTTCGCGTCAAATCTTCAAGGACCAGCGCCGTGTCAATAAGTTCGCGGGTCACGTCCTCAGTATCATACGCCGTCTTGAGTTCGGGAGATTGCTTGAGGGCCTTTTCCAGCGTCATTTTTAAATCAGTTGGGATCATTTTCGCCAGCCGATCGCCGTCGCTGTAGCTCAATCCCATGACTCGTGCCAGGTCGCGCACCACGCTTTTGGCTCCAAGCGTGCCGAACGTGATAATTTGCGCCACGGCGTCCCGCCCATATTTTTGCCGGACGTATTCAATCACGTCGGCGCGCCGGTCGTCGGCAAAATCAATGTCTATATCGGGCGGATTGACGCGCTCGGGGTTCAAAAACCGTTCAAAGAGAAGGCCGTAACGGATCGGGTCCACATTCGCGATTTCGAGCAGGTACGTAACCAGTGACCCGGCCGCGCTTCCGCGGGCAACGCAGGAAATGCCGTGCTCGCGTCCGTACCGGACAAAGTCGCCGACGATCAGAAAGTAACTTAAAAAGCCCGTTTTCTCGATGACCTTCAGTTCCAGGTCCAAACGGTCCAGGATAAGTCTGACCGCCGATTCCTCTGAATCCCGATACGTCGGAAGCGCCTGCGCATCGTCCACTTTTTCAACAATGAATTGGCCGCCTTCGGCCTTGGTGTGAATGCCATAGCGCTTTTGCAGGCCTTGGGCCAATAAATTTCGCAAATATCCGTCACGCGTAAAATGTTCCGGCGGATGGAATACGGGAAAATGCAAGTTCTTGCCGTCCACCTGCAGCTCCAAATTGCACTTTTCAGCCACCTCCAGCGTATTTTTGAGTGCTTCGGGGATTTCCGCAAAACGGGCCTTCATTTCCTCGGCTGACCGGAGATAAAACTGCTCCGCCGCATAACCCGCGCTCATTCGTTTCGGGTTGCTTAAAAGGTCCTGCGTGCCAATGCAAACCAGGCAATCGTGCGCATGGGAATCGCTTTTTTTGATATAATGCACGTCATTGGTGGCGACCAGCTTCAGTCCGAATTCTTTGGACCACTCAATCAGATGCCGGTTGACTTTCGCCTGCTCCGGCAACCCGTGATTCTGCAGCTCAAGGTAAAAATTCTCCACGCCCAGGGTTTGCCTGAACCAATTAACGGCGTCCCGAGCCTTGTCCAGTTGGTCCTTGAGAATCAGATCGGGAATTTCACTGGCCAGGCATCCTGACATGGCAATGAGGCCGTCTTTGTGGGCCGCGAGAATTTCCTTGTCAATGCGCGGCTTGTAATAATACCCCTTCAAGTGCGCGTCGGTAACCAGTTTGATGAGGTTTTTATAGCCGGTCTCGTCTTTGGCAAGCAAGCCAAGGTGATGATACACGTCCCGGCCGCTCCCGGTCGCTTTTTTCTCAAGGCGCGAACCCGGAGCGACATAAACTTCGCAACCGATGATGGGCTTGATTTCCTTCTCTCGGGCCATTTTGTAAAAATCAATGGCGCCGTACAACGCGCCGTGGTCGGTAATGGCCAGCGCGGCGAATCCAAGTTCAGCCGCCTTTTCCATGAGCCGGTCCAGACGGCAGGCGCCATCGAGCAACGAATACTCGGTATGCAAATGAAGATGAACAAAGTCCGCGTGCGGCACGAAAACAATTTACCGTGTCAGGGCGACAACACCAAGAAACAAAGTTCAAACGAGCGCCGGGTAACGTTAGCGATGAATCAGCGCCGCGGCGTTTGGCGGCGTCCACCGTTGCGGGATTGCGGCGGCCCAGCGTATGAGCGGTGACGTCGCAGGGTGCCCTCGCCGCCACGGGCAGGAATTTCGCTTTGCGTTTCGGCCCGTTGTCGCGCAATTTAAGTCAATGAAAAGATGGCGGTCGGTTTGGCTTGGAGTTTTGTTCGTAACGGTATTGTCAGCCCCTCGATGGGCCGGCGCCGCACTGGCCAAGTGCGTCGTATTGGAAGGGAATGCGGGGTATTTGCGCATTACAAAGACAGACAAGGCGGTGGTGGAGGGCATCGCGGCGGCCCTGGGTCGTTTGCGAGCCACCAATGCAATCGCCGGCATCGTCGTTGACGTGCGCTTTGCGGGCGGAGACGATATGGGCGATTTGCCGGCGATTGAACAGCTTCTCGAAAAAACCAGACTTCCGCTGGCAATCCTGATCAATGGCCAAACCGCCGGCGCATCCGCAAAGCTTGCCGAGGATTTGCGGGAAGAGAACAGCGGTCTGGTTTTTGGGTCCGCAGCTGATAATTTCCAGCCTGACATTCCAGTTCCGATAAATCTTCAGGACGAAAAAAAATTGTTAAGTAATCCATACGCGGATTTGCCCCGCGGCATTTACACCGTTGATTCAAGCACTAATTTGTTGTCTCTGGTTTACATTGATCACACCACTGAAGCGGACCTGGTTCGCGAACGAATCAAAGACGGCGACCAGGACGAAACGACCGATAACCCTGCCGCGCCGCAAAAGCCGTTCATCCACGACCCGGTTCTGGCGCGTGGGGTGGATTTTATAAAAGGGGTCGCGGCACTGCGCCTGAGCGCCGTCCAGCCCTGACGGGGGGACCAAACTTGGAATGTTGAAAGAAGTGGCGGGACGGCATAAATTTTCTTCGTATTCGGAATTGACGAGATGGCCTTCACAATTCACTTTGAACCTTTGCTTTGGATGAAGACGATCTTGTTTATTTGCACCGGGAACGTTTGCCGCAGCCCCATGGCCGAAGGCCTTTTTCGCAAGGCCGCGAGGGACGGCGGATTCCGTATCCTCTCCGCCGGGTTGGGGGCCGTTGACGGCCAGCCTCCAACCCCGCATTCCGTCTCCGCCATGCGTGAACTGGGCATTGACATTTCTGGCCAGCGCAGCCGCGCCCTCACAGCCGAAATCGTGCGACAATCCGACTACATTTTTGGCATGACTCACGCCCACGTTGACACCGTGAGCCTGTTATATCCCGGCTCGGCTGACAAAACATTCCTGCTGCGCGAGTTCGATGACTTCGTCCCGTCCTACGAAAAGGACATCCCTGACCCCATTGGCTGTCCCTATGACATTTACGTTCAGTGCCGTGATCAAATCGAGCAAAGCATTAACTCCCTTTTGAAATTTATGGAACAGCATGAAACCCTGCCCTCGCCGGCCGCGCAAACGCATTCATTTGTCAGCGTCGCCATCGGCGCCGACCACGGCGGCTTCGCCCTCAAGGAAACACTCAAGAAACATTTGCTCGATCGTGCAATGACCCTCAGGGACTTTGGCGCCGTCACGAGCGACCCCGCCGACGATTACCCCGATTTCGCCATCCCCGCCTCCGAAGCCGTCGCCGAAGGTCGCGCTGAATTCGCGCTTCTCCTCTGCACTTCAGGCGTGGGGATCTGCATCGCCGCCAATAAAATTCCCGGCATCCGCGCCGCCCAGGCTTTCAATGAAAAGGAAGCAGGGTTGATCCGGCGCCATAATGACGTCAACGCCCTTTGTCTGAACGGTGACATGGAACCTGAATTGGCCAAACGGATCCTCGATGCGTTTATCGCCGACAAGTTTGAAGGCGGACGACACGAACGCCGAATCAATAAGCTCGACCTTCGCCTGGCGCCCGTGCAATTCCGTTTGCGAAACGTGGATCCGGCCGTGGCCGCGGCGATTGATCGCGAAAAAAACCGTCAACGCGAAAACATCGAGCTGATCGCCAGCGAAAACTTTGTCAGCCCCGCGGTTCTTGAGGCGCAAGGTTCGGTTCTGACCAACAAATACGCCGAAGGCGTGCCAGGCAAACGCTGGTACGGAGGCTGTGAGAATGTGGATGTAATCGAACAACTGGCCATTGATCGCGCGAAAAAGCTCTTCGGCGCCGAGCACGCCAACGTCCAGCCCCACTCCGGAGCCACCGCCAACATGGCCGCCTACGCCGCCCTGCTCGACATCGGCGACACCGTGATGGG
>JBOHXA010000726.1:0-4088 GCA_050737335.1 Limisphaerales bacterium
AGCCATGCTCTACCTGGTAGCCGGCAAGTTAGAGATTCCTTATTATGGTTAATGCCCATTACAAACGTCGGAGAACCGAGTAGAAATTAAATTGCATCTTTGAAATGGCGGGGGACGCTTGCGCCGATGAATAGTGACCGAATTCAAAAAGCAAATTCCAAAGTGGCCGGTGTGCCACGGGCGGTTGAGGGATGCAATGCGAAAATTGTTCCCGGAAATCCCGGCCATTTCCTGGGGCAAATGGCAAAAGCACTGGGAAAGGCCTTCCGATTGCCCTTGATGCTGGCTCCGTGCCTCCTGGCTCGTTCCGCAGGTGCCGCGCCATCGCCGTTAAGCGAAGCGCTGCCGATGGTCGGCACCGGCGCTCATGGCCATACATATCCGGGCGCGACGGTGCCGTTTGGCATGGTGCAACTTAGCCCGGACACGCGGACGAATACGTGGGACGGTTGCTCGGGCTACCATTACTCGGACAGCACGATTCTCGGTTTCAGCCACACTCATTTGAGCGGCACGGGGGCATCGTGCCTGGGCGATGTACTGCTGATGCCGACGACAGGCAAGGTTTATTTGAACCCCGGAGTTCCAGGCGACGGCTATGCGTCGCGCTTTTCGCACGCCCGGGAAGAGGCGACCCCCGGTTATTACCGCGTATTTCTGGACACGCCGCGGGTGACAGCGGAACTGACCGCCACGGCACGTTGCGGTTTCCACCGTTACACCTTCCCGGCATCAGGCCTGTCACACGTCATCCTGGATTTGGTCCATGGGATTGGGAACCAACCCGTCGAAGCGACGCTCAACGTTGAAAATAGCCGCTCCATCAGCGGGTCGCGAATTTCAGAGGGTTGGGGCGGCCTACGGGCAGTTTATTTCGTGATGAAATTTTCCAAACCGTTTGAATCGTTTGGTATCGTGCAGGAGGGCAAGCGTCTGTCGGCGAACGTAACCCGGGCTGACGGCCGCGAGGTCAAAGCTTATTTCAATTATAAAACGGGCGCGAAGGAAGTGATCCTGGTTAAAGTGGGCATATCCGGCACCAGCATTGCCGGTGCATGGAAGAATCTGGATGCGGAGATTCCGAGTTGGAATTTCGAGGCCGTCCGGGCTGCCGCAGTCCGGCAATGGCAGCAGGAGTTAAATGCAATTGAAATCAAAACCTTCGACCCGCACGTCCGAACCGCCTTTTATGCCAATCTTTATCTCACGGCGGCCGCCCCGAACGTTTTCAATGACGTGGACGGGACCTATCGGGGCTATGATCACCAAAATCACACCAGCACGGGTTTTCAAAACTACACGACTTTTTCGATCTGGGACATTTACCGAACCGAGTGGCCGCTGTTGTTGCTGCTGCACCCCGCGCGCATCAACGACATGGTGCAATCCATGCTGACGGAGTTTCGGCAATTGGACCGGCACACGCTGCCGGTTTGGCCGCTGTGGGGCAACGAAACCTGGTGCATGCCGGGCTATCACTCGGCGGATATGATCGCCGCGGCGTACCTCGATGGTTTCCACAGGTTCGACGCGGAGACCGCTTACCAGGACATGCGCGAAACGGCGATGCAGGACCGGAGGGGACTTGATGCCTATCGGGAAAAGGGTTATGGGCCGCTTACGTCCATATCACTCGAATACACCATTGACGATTGGTGCATTGCGCGCATGGCGCAGGCCTTGGGGCATGCGCGGGATGCCAGGCTTTTTTACCGGCGCTCCGCCAACTACTACAACCTGTTTGACCGCACGACAGGCTTTTTCCGGGCACGACTTTCTGATGGCCGATGGCGCGAGCCATTTGACGCCTTTGGCATGGTCAATGACCAATACAGCGAGGCGGACGCCTGGCAATATGCCTTCTCCATTCAGCAGGATGTGCCGGGACTGATTGCACTATTCGGCGGTGACCGAGGCTTCATTCAAAAATTGGACGAACTGTTCACGACCAACCCGGTCATTCACACTCGCATTCCCGATCTCACCGGCCGAATCGGTCAATATGTCGGTGGCAACGAGCAATCCTGCCATATTGCATATCTCTATGATTACGCCGGCGCGCCGTACAAGACGCAATACCGGGTGCGTCAGGTGATGACACGTTTGTATAACGATACGCCGGAGGGCGAACCGGGTAACGTGGATTGCGGCCAAATGGCGGCCTGGTACGTATTCAGCGCACTGGGGTTTTATCCGGTAAATCCGGACAGCGGCGTCTTTGTCATCGGCAGTCCGATCGTTCGCAAGGCCGTCATCCATTTAAGTCGGGAAAAATATCACAACAAAACGTTTACGATCATCGCAGAGCGGAACAGCCAGCAAAATATCTATATTCAGTCGGCCACGCTGGACGGCGAACCGCTTTTGAAACCGTGGTTCACATGGCAACAACTTGTCGCTGGAGGCACGTTGCGGTTGGTGATGGGCGCGCAGCCCAATCCCGCGTGGGGCAGCGCCCCGGGGGACGCCCCGCCACTGACGATGCCCGCCGGGTTTGAATATCCCCCGGAAGTTTGCCCAAGCTCTTCTTCAATCGGTTTCGGCGCTTCGGTCCCGAAGTAATTCCCATTGAACAGATCGTCCAAGAAATGATCGCCGCCAGACGCGCCAATGTGCGCACGCCGCCCTGTGCTGAAAAAGTATGTATCAAGGCGGCCGGTTTACTCGTCGTTGGCGTGCATAAAGGGCACCCCTTGGCCCGTTCATTCGCATTCAAGGGTTCTTTCCGTGACCTTCGAGGTGAAACTTATGCAAAGCACGATGGAATATCGGCGCGAGCAAAATGGTGACTACGGTGACGAAGATCAATCCGCAGAACAAAGCATAAAAGCCGGCGAAAATTTTGCCTCCCGAGGTATTCAAGTTTCCCAAAGGCCCCATTCCCGCAAGAATCATCGAAGCGTTGGCGAAAGCGTCCACCCAGTCCATCCCTTCCAGAAAATGGTAGCCGCCCATCCCGCCTATCAGGGTTGCGGCGGATATTCCGACGCCTAAAAAAGCGCATCGGCGCATCCGCCCAAAAAACGCAGGGCGCGGCAACAAGGGACTGCTTTTGTGTTCGAACATGCCCGCATTTTAAATTGAGGCGAAGAAATGTAAAAGTCCGTTATAGTCAAGCCATGCAGAAACTGCCACGTGAGTTTTACGACCGCAAAACGATAACGGTCGCCCGCGATTTGCTCGGGAAATGGCTGGTCCACGTCTGCAAGGGAGTCGAGCGCATTGGAAAAATTGTCGAAACCGAAGGGTATTTGGGCCCGCACGATTTAGCGGCGCATTCATCGCGAGGCATGACCCCGCGCACCAAAATCATGTTCGGGCCGCCCGGTTATGCTTACGTCTTTTTTATTTACGGAATGTATTTTTGCATGAACGTCGTGACTGAACGTGAAGGCCATGCCTCCGCCGTTTTGCTGCGGGCCGTTGAACCAATAAAGAATATGCCGGAGCGCGGATGCGGCCCGGGCCTGCTTTGCCGGGCGATGGACATTGACAAGCGGCTGAACGGCCACGACCTGTTGAGCGACGATTTCTTTATCGCCAAGCCGTCCAGCGCGGAACTTTTTAAGACGGTTAGTGGCCCGCGCGTGGGGGTGGGTTATGCCAAACACTGGGCTCGCAGGCGACTGCGGTTTTACATCAAAGGAAATCCCTGCGTTTCCCGTGTCCGATAGCGCAGGTTGCGGATGCCGCGGCCAAGCCGCCGACGTCTTTAAATTTCCGCAGCCGGAGCCGACGCGCGGACATTGTTTCCGCATCTATAAGTCACACAACCCGAAGACAGGCGGGCTTTCTTTGGGAAATATGAAGATTCCTTGTAAACGAACGCGGATCCGCTTTAGAATTTGAGGCTCCAGCGAACTGCGAGGACACGACTTCCCCAACCCTTACGAACTGCAATCCGCCAAAATGCCGACAGGGCGGTTGGTCGTGGGCCTGACTTTGAGGTTTTGCGGATTGCGGATAAAATTCCGCAACCCGCAATCTGCAATCCTGAAAGAAATTAGTGGCGATTGCGCCCGCCGCTGAATTCGCGGCGTCCTCCGCCAAATTCACGCCGCCCGCCGCCGCCGCCGCCGCCGCCGCCG
>JBOHXA010000727.1:0-2805 GCA_050737335.1 Limisphaerales bacterium
CTGTTCATTGGTGGATTGCAACTCCTCATTGCTTGAAAGCACTTCCTCGTTTGCGCATTTGAGTTCCTCGATGGCCGCGTCATGCTGCTCGGTGACGACCCGAAGATATTCACGGGCGTCCACCAGATCACGCCGCAATTGTTCCAACTCGCGGTCTTTTTCCGCCACCGGCCTTTTCGCAGCGGCAATTTCCCTTTTCTCTTTCTTCCGAAGTACTTTTTGAGTTGCCGAAATTTCCTTTTCCGCCGCTTCGAATAAAACGAGAAAACAATTTTCGCCCGCTCCCGGGAGTTTCACGGGAACAATTTCCAGGACCATTTGGCGCGTCGCGTCGCCGTCGTGAAAACGCATCGGGCGCTTGACGGGTTTGTTTTGCCGGCGCGCTTCCCCTATTGCGGCGCCCAGTTCAAGGGGCAAATTGCCGCGCGCCATTTTGAGCAGGTTGAAACTTGCCGGCCCGGCCGGCGGCTCAAGGTACGGACTGGTGCGCCCTCGAAATTGCAGCACTTCCAAATTACCGTTGACCAGGACCGCCGCCGGCGCGTAACGACCCAGCAAAATGCGGTCGGCTTCCTTTTGAAAATCGGACGGGCCGGGTGAGTACGCCGTCCTGCCACGCGCCGCAAGCGTCCCGGGCTTCAAATCCTCCGCTGTGAAATGCGAGAATGGACGGATGGCCGCGCCTTTTTTGGAAAAAATTTTATATTTCCGGTCCGTTACCGCGAACATGTCTGAATTTGCGCCGGCTGTTTCAGCGGCGCCCAGCACAAGGAAGCCGGTGGAATTGAGAGCGTAATGAAACATCGAGACGACGCGCCGCTGCAATTCCGGCGTAAAATAAATCAGGAGATTGCGGCAGCAAATCAAATCCATCCGCGAAAACGGAGGGTCTGAAATGACGTTTTGTTTCGCAAAAATGCAGAGGTCGCGAATGGCTTTGTTGATGCGGTAGCCGCCCTCTTCCTTGATAAAATGACGGCGCAATCGTTCCGGCGAAATTTCGCCTTGGATGCTTTCAGAAAACAAACCACGCCGCGCTTTTTCAATGGAGGCCCACTCGTTCACATCGGTGGCAAAAATTTGGATGCCGGGCGGATTCGGATTGTTTTCCAAAAATTCCAGGAGCGATATTGCCACTGAATACGCTTCCTGCCCAGTCGAACATGCGGTAACCCAGATTCGGATTGTGGACGGGGCGGATTTGAGAATGTGAGGGAAAACTTCAGTCTTGAGCGCTTCAAACATTTCGGGATCACGAAAAAAACTCGTCACGCTGATCAGCACGTCCTCGAAAAGCCGTTTGACCTCGCCGCTGTCTTTTTCCAGAAGCTGGATATACTCGGCGAGCTTGTGGCGTGTTTTAACCACCATTCGACGCTGGATGCGCCGTTTGATCGTTGTGTCGCGATATTGGCTGAAATCCACGCCCATGCGCGAAGACAAAATGATGAGGATATGCCGGAAATCCTTCGCGGCTTCGGCCTGCTGGTCCTCGCTTTCGGTGGTTGGCAAAACTAAATAGGGATCGCGTCCGATTCGGGCGAGTTCCTGCGCGATTTTGTCCGGCGGCAGAATGAAATCAACATGGAGGCTTGCCGCTTTCGACGGCATTCCCGAAAATTTCGCGGATTTCTCGCTCTGCGCGAAAGTGATTCCGCCGGCGCCTTTGATTTCGGCCAAACCCGCCGCGCCGTCCGAGCCTGTGCCGCTCAAAATCACTCCAATGGCCCAGCTTTGCTGCTCACGGGCAAGTGAACGGAAGAGAAAATCCACCGGCAAATGCGGAATATATTTTTCATCCCGCGGCGTCAGTTTCAATTTGCCCCCGGCAATCCCCATGTTCACGTTTGGCGGAATCACGAAAATATGATCGGGCTTAATCGTCATTCCGTCGGTGACCTGGCGAACGGGTATGGTCGTAGCCCGTGCCAGCAAATCCGTGAGATGACTTTGATGGCTGGGGTCGAGATGCTGGACGAGAATGAACGCCATGCCTGTTTTTTCCGGCAAATGCTTGAGAAGTTCGGTGAACGCCTCCAGCCCGCCAGCCGACGCCCCGATGCCTACAACGGGAAAAGGAAAAGAATTCTTCGCGGAGGCTGGTTCACCGATGGCTGCCTCAGGAAGATTCGAATCCTCGGAATTTTTTCGCCCAGATTTCATGCACCTTTCACAGATACAATTGCATGTAAAGGCATGGGGCGCGAGGCTTTTCTGAGGGCGACTTTGATGATGGAAAGACCAGGGGCAATTGATTCTGTGTTGTTTCAAGGTGTGACCAAACCCGGGCGCATCAATTGACAAGCATACCGGACTCGATATGAGGTTCGACTCGATACATTCGAAAATGAAACGGGACTCTCCATGAACGGCTGGTGGGTGGGTTGGGCAATGAGGGGGGCCGAACGATTTTTCCGCGAAGGAGTCAGTCAGAGCGGACTCATGTCCGCTGCTACAAAACAGGATTGGTTGCTTTTCAGGTACGGTGGCTGGCGGGTGGGGCAATGAGCGAGGCCTTACGATTGTTCGGCGAAGGAGCTAGAGCGGACGCACGTCCGCTGCTACAAAAACAGGGTTCAAGGGCACATTGATCATTTGCGGCGTTTCAGACACCGTTGGGTGGCGAGGGAGGCCGCAGGATTCTTCCGCGAATGGGTTAGTCAGAGCGGACTCATGTCCGCTGCTACAAAACAGGATTGGTTGCTTTTCAGGTACGGTGGCTGGCGGGTGGGGCAATGAGTGAGGCTTTACGATTGCCCGGCGAAGGAGCTAGAGCGGACGCACGTCCGCTGCTACAAAAACAGG
>JBOHXA010000728.1:0-14313 GCA_050737335.1 Limisphaerales bacterium
CCTCCAGATCGCGTCGCCGCCGGTCGCCAAGCGTAACGGACTCGCCTGCCTCCGGCTGGAATGCGCCATTTTGACCCACAAATTGTGCTACAGAGCCTAAAAATTAAATTCATACCCGCCTGATGCCCGCTACTCGTGATGACAACATTGTTGGGCAATCAATCATCATTGAATGAGAACTGGACAACGACTGCCCTTCGAGCTTGACTTTCATTTTAAGAATTTGCCAAAATTATGGCGATTGAGATTTAAGCCGGTAAAAAACATTGCCACTGGCCGGCGAAATGATTGCTTGATTTTCATTTCCGACAACATTCACCAAATTCGTCGCATCCACCCAATTTGCGGCGGTTAAACCGCCGCTTTGTTGCAGGACGAAGCCTGTGGAGTCGGAGGGCCAGAAAAGAATCGCCTCATCGCCCGAGTATTTGATACTCAACACCGGGGTTGATTCTGAAACATCTTCAGCCGGGACATCAAACATGCCGGCCATCGCGGAGCTATCGCCCCAGGAATACTTGGTCCCCGATGGCGACGTCGTCCAACCACACCACTCCACGTTATCCGGGCCTCGATGGTTCCAGGCGGATTGCAGATTGGCTTCCGCAAACGGCAAAGCGTCGGGGTTGGTCAACAGGCCGTTCCTGAGCGCAACCCCAAACCCGCGAAGCCCGATCCCATCGTAGCCGCAGTCATTTGCGCCGTTGTCAGTTCCCGCTCCGTAATCCGGGAGGACATTGTAGCCATCGCAGGTTCCGGCGTAGGGAACCCCGTCCCCGGCGGGATCGGCATCCACGTTGTATATCATCCAGTTCGCGACGGTCACAGCCATGTTGGTGTCGTGTTCGAAATATGCCGCCTGGATCGCGGTCCCGTAGTTGTACATGCAATCCCTGTTTTGTATGTCCTTGCCAAACTCGGAGTCGTTGTAGTTGTAGATCATGCTGCACACATTCGTGGACCCGTTTTTGGCCGGCTCGTGGTTATAGACGTAAAGATTCGTCTTCGACCAGTTAAAGACGGCATCGGCCTCCGACTTATAAGTGCTGTTTCCTGTAATGTCATACAGAAGATAACCGGCGATCACGAAGGTAAAATTGACGTTGGCATACATGCGTTCCGTATTCGTAATTTGTGTCAAACCCCAACTGCCATTGGTTACCCCCTTCACCTGCCCATATTTCCATACATAGTTGAAATTATTTGTCGCCACGCCAAGCCACTTGTTATTCCCCGTAATCTGGCAGGCCCTTGCGAAAGCGATTTCAGCCCAATTTTTATCGTCGTCGTACGCATCCGCCGACCAAAAAACCCCGTTGTGATTGGTAAACCCGATGCAGATGGTGTTTATCTTGCCCGCAATGTCGGCGCCATTGCCGAAGCGATTGTTTTCCCTGGTCGCCCAGTTATAGCCATCCTCGGCCATTTCGATCTCTTCGGCCTCTTCCCAGAAACCGGTGATAGCGGCATCACCCGCCTGCGGATTAAAAACGTAATAGCCGGCTCCATCCGTGTTATAGAAATCGCTGACGTACCCGTTCCACATCAGATTGACGTCCGTCGCGGTCCAGGTCAGATTGGTGTCCGTAGCATTCGCCGTGGGGGACAACAGCGCCCATGCCAGGCATGCCAGAACGGCGGTCACCAAAACCATGGGGGTCAGCGGACGATGCAGAATTGTCGAACTCGACGCCTCATCGAGTTCCGGGTAGGCCAACGAACCGGCGTCGGGGGCGACCTTGGAACCATGAAACTCCAGCTTCAAACGATTAGCAAAAGTCACCCGGAGAGCCCCTTTTCTGCCCGCACTCGCCAGATTCGCCGGTTTTTCTTGCTTGAACATGGAGGAAGCCTTCATTGATGCGGCTTTAGTATATCTCGCTTTCTTCCACTTGTGGAGTTTATTTGGGAAGTCCGGGATAAAAAATTCGTTTTATGAACGCGCCAGCCTGAGCCTCATATTCGCCCTAATAATCAACCCGATCGCCGGCCATCTTTATGACGGCCGCGCTGGCGGACGGGACGAGAACTTTACATGTGTTTTTTTCAGGGTCCGCATATTCCCATTTCCCATGCCACGGCCCGTTGTTAACAATCGCCGAGTCGCCCAAAGTAATGCCGTCTTTCGCGCCCGCATTTTCATTTGGCGCGGCCAGAAACATTGTCTGAACGTCGCGTGTCGAAAAGCCTTCGGGGACGATTTCGACCGATGCCGAACGCGCGCCCGGACCGTGTTCCTTATTGATGATTGTGACATAGAGATTGCCACTGTCGCAGACGGCGTACGCGGTCAAATCGAGTTTGTCATGGGAGGTGATGGTCACGGGTGTCACGCGACCATGGCCGCCCAGATTAAATGCTTTAATCGCGTAGGCTTTGGGATTGATACGATAATCGCCCGAGGCCTGGTCAAAATAGACTGTATCGGTCTTAAGCCATTCTGTGTTATGAAAATTCACGCCGCTGGCGCCGTGCGCCGCCCACCAATGCAAATAGTCCAATGCCCATAAAGCGGATGCAAATGAGTTGCTGGCATTTGGAACGCCTTTGAGACAATCATCCGATTCAGTCATCCGATAAGGCATGCCTTCAGCCATTACAGGAGCGATGGCTTGCCTAAGAAGAGCCGGATACCGCCGGCTCGGATAATTTGGCGACAACATTTTATCAATGGCCCTGGGGACTGGAATCAAAACCGGGTCATCGCGATTACTGTTGATAAAGGGACTTCCGCCGACGTAAAAATGCTGGGTGACCAGCACAACCAGGCCGGATTTTTTTTCATCGGCGGCAAAATGCGCCGCCCAACCGCCTGGACCGGCGGCGTCAGGTCCGGCGAATTTTGCGTCCGGAGCCAAATGGATAATCGCGGCGGCGAACTTTCGCCATTGAGCCAAATAACTGGGATAATTCGTGATGGCCGGGTCCGAGCCGCTGCCAAAGGGCGGGTAATGGTAGCGCCTGATGTCCGGCTCATTGCCCAGGGCGAAACACTCCAGCCAGGGACGGTAATGGTTCCAGATATATTGCGCGGTTTCGGCGTCCGTGGACGGGTTCCCATTCAACAGCGGAAGCGAATAGATGACTTTAATATGGGTGGCTTTGGCAAAACCAAAGACGCTGGCGATGGCTTCACGCGAAGGACGGGCGGCTTTCAAGCCTTCCACTGTGCTGCCGCCCAGGCGTAGGTTCCGGATGCCGCTGTTTGTAAAGAGCGCAATGAGCTGCTGGTTTGTGGGGGAAAAAATGAATGCGCCGTGATGCCGCGGCATTTCCGCGACGGCGCCGAAACTGACGCCGCAAAAATCGTCGGGAATTGCGCAGCCCTGAGAGCGGGCATCAACCGTGACGGTGATTGGTGTTTGTGCGAGGCCCGCAGCCAGGAAAAGAACATTTGCCACCAGTAAACCAAGGAAAACTTTCATGTTGCGCGCCATAATTTGCAGCCCATTGACGGTAAAAACCCGACTGACGTTATTCGATTCAAGGATGAGGAGCCGTTGTATGAGCATAGAGCCAGACCAGGTCGCCTATTCCAGCGGTCCCAATGGATATCGCGCCGATCTTTGAACTCCCCTCTGGCCTCCAGCAGACATTCGGAGAGAGCCATTTATGAAGTTCAGCGTGGCCGTCGGCGAAGCTGATGACGTCGCTTCTCGTGTGGTAACTGCCGGGCAAATTTTCCCATTTGCCAGGGGACTTGCCCACGTAAGGCATGAAAAAGCCGTCGTCAATGGTATCGGCGTTTTCGTCCGTAAAAACGATCATGTCTGAGGGACCCGGCCCGTGAAGGCCGATCTGTGTCAGTTTGTCGTAGGAATAGAATTGTCCGCTCGGGTAACCGCCGCCATTTTGTTCAGTGAAATAACTTTCGTCGAGCGGAATCCCTTTCGCTGCTTTCTCAGCATCGTGGATGCCGCCCTCTAAAAAGCCGTTCATCGAAACGCTGCGCACCCGGTCCAGGAGCGCTCCTCCTTCGTTGCATTTCAAGATGTCATCAGGGCATTTATAAAGACCCACGGTTTTACCGGCGTAGTAGTCGCCGAGGATGGAATCCTCGAGATAAATAACATTGGTATCATCGGTGCCGTGGGCGCCGCCCATATTCCACGTCATTTGGCCTCGCACCCAGACGTCATAATTTGTGTCCACGCTTTCGTCCGCATCGGGCATAAGCCAATCGGTGTTGTCGCCCGAATACATGACCCAACCCAGGGCCATTTGTTTCTTATTATTCAAGCATTGGGCCACCCTGGCCCTTTCCTGGGCGCTTTGCAATACAGGCAATAATATCGCGGCCAGGATTGCGATGATGGCAATGACTACCAGGAGCTCGATGAGGGTGAAAGCGTTGAAACATTGAAACGTTAAAACCCTAAAACGGCAAGCAGTCCTTCCGCCTTCGTCGAGCGTTGCCGCGGCATTCCCAATCCATGACTCATTCAACTTTTTTTGAAACCGTTGCAGCATCTTCGTTTCCTTTTTTACCTCTTTCCTTTTATCGGCCTCATGGATAGGTCAAACGATAGAAGACGCAACCATTGGTCACGTTGATAGGGACAACGATTGCATTGGTTGCCGTTGAGTCGGGAACATTCACCCAATTTGTGCTGATGCCCACAGAGAGGGCATTGGTTTGGGCCTGCAAGGTCCAACCGGTATGATCCTGAGGCCAGCTCAAATACAGGTGATTGTTAGTTACGTTGAACGAAATGCTCGTAGCGCTGGTGTTGATCGCCGAACCGACGATCAGATCGAGTGTGTTGCTGCTGCTGATGGCCAGTGATGAACGATACGCTCCTTGCACGCCTCCGCCGGTGACGGCAAAAGACGACGGCACGGTCCCGGCCACAGCCCCGCCGGGGTTGACGCCAATCACGGTATAGACGCCCATGCCCAAAGCGGCGCCGCTGTTGTTGATATTCAGTAGGGTCGCCGCGGAGAGCGTGAGCGTGCCATTTGTCATATCAATTGACGGCATGCCCGGCGCATAGTTCAGTGAAAGCGTTCCTGATGTGGCATTGGCATTGCCGTCTATGGCGGCCGTGGACGAGCTATTACCCAACGTCTGGCCCGGTCCAAGCGTAAACGGACTCGAAAGATCCGAAACATCCAACGTCGCGCCGCCTGCAACAAGGATACTGGCGCTCGCGAGCGAACCGTGGCCGCTCAAGGCCAGCGTTCCGCCACTGATTGTCGTATTGCCGCTATAGGTATTGGCGTTGGTCATGATCACCGTGCCCGGACCGGCGGCGTTCAGATTGCCATTCCCGATAAGCTGGGCGGACAGCGTGATTGTCGCGCCGGACAACGGCGCGAAATTGACTGTGCCCGGGCCGGGTTGGTTGGTGAGGATGTAAATCGCGTTGACACCGCGCCACATGGTCCAGTCAGCGGTGGCCGTTCCTGGAGTGTAATTGGCTGGCGAAAGGGTGGAAAAGGTGCCGCCGGACATGATGAACAGGTTGGTGTCGTGCTGGTCGGCAATCTTATTGGTGATGCCGCCCGCGCCGAGATTGATAAGACCGCCACTGACGTTGACGATGTTGGTCTCGGGGCCTGTAGATTGCGCCTGCGAAGCGCCGGTGCCGCTGGAGGCGCCCACGCCAATCTGATAGGCGTTCAGCGTTCCGCCACTGACATTGAACGTGAAGAAGCCGGAGGGGCCATTCCGGTTTGCGCCCAGATTGACGCTCGGAGCGTTGTTTGTGCAGTTCACATTCAACACCCCGGAGATCAAATTCAATGTGGAGTCGCCGTTGGTATCCCAGCCCACATTGAGGACGCCGGGAGAACCGCCGCCGCTCATCTGCGCCACAAAGTTGACCGTGCCCCCATTGATATTAAAGGTGTTCAATCCGCAACCGCCAAGGAACAAGCCGTCCAGGTTCAGCGTTCCACCGTCAATTTCCACGGTATTGACAGTATTCGACGCATAACCAATCCAGTTGTTTCCGCCGCTGGAACTTGTCGAATTAAACGTGCCGCCGGTCATGATGAAATAGTTGGTGCTTAAAACGGCGGCTGGCGCGGTCCCACCCACCGTAAAGGCGTAACCGGCGCTGGCATTGGCCGTAAAGTCGGTTACCGTAAGTTCGCCCCCGTTCATGATGAATGCGTTGCTGACGTCGCCTCCGCCCAGGCCAGTCCCATAGCCGCCGATTGCCAGTTGGCCGATGAGGTTTGTGCCGCTCTCGTCGCTATTGCTGTACAGACAGGAAATCATTCCCGTGTTGTTGGTGAGCACGGCGACGTAGTCAAAGCCGTTGCCATTGGCATCGTCCGGCCAGCTGGTGGCGTCACCCGGCGTCATAATCCGCGGCAACCAATCTTCGGTGTTTGTGTATCCGCCCGAGGCGGCATTCCATTGTTCCACATTCGATTGAGGATAACCGCCGACGTTAAGCGTGATGATGACGTTGGTGGAACCTTCGGTATTGTTGGCGATCAATTCCAATTGATCCCCGTTCCAGTCGGCCGGCAGGGATGGGTAATTCAAGGTGGCATCGAGCGTGGTGGAATTGGTCGTTCCTGATGCAATCGTTGTGCTGGTGGTGAGATTCATCCATTGATAGCTGATGGGCGGCGTGCCGATGACCGTCGCCGGAATCGTTAGCGTCGCATTGCTCACGGCAAAGGTGTTTGTCGGGACAGGCGAAAAATAAGGCGCTACCGTTCCACCGCCGGCGTCATATTCAGCGGCAACCTGGCCCGGGCTTAGGGCATATTTGAAGACGGCCACGTCATTCATATACCCATAAGTTTGAAGATTATCGCCGCTGGTTTGACTGGTTGAGCGGGCGCCAAAAGTCATGGACCCCTCAGGGTTGCTGTAGATGCCGGCGCCTGACGCAACGTTTGTGGTTCCGGCGAGCGCGCCGTTGACGTAAATTGAGACGACGCCACTGGCCTGATCGCACACTCCCACGACATGATACCAGGATACGAGATTTGGCACAATTGCGCTATTGGCGGCGTTGGTGACTCCCGCGGCGTTGCGGACGAGGAACCGGAAGGCGTCGCCCTGGGCGCCCATATCCAGGCTGGCTTCCTCCGAACCCCCTGAGCCTTTGGTGACAATACCGCCGCTGCTTTCAAACTGCGGGTTCACCCAGGCTTCGATGGAAAATTCGGCGTTCATGCCCGGCGCCGTTGAGAAGTCAACATTGGTTCCAATCGAATTAACCTCACTTGGAGTAAGGTCGTTGCCGAATAAAACGGACGTGTCAGAAGGGTCGTTTTGACTATAACCTGGATTGCCCAGGTTGACATTCGTATAAAGCCCATCATTTCCATCCACATAATCCACCGCAACCACGCCGTCATCCGGGCCGTTGCCGCCGTTTTGGTCTGGTTCATTTAACCGCCAATAACCGAGGGGACCCAGCGACAAGACCGACTGCGGATAAGGCGCGGTCGGAACCGGCAGGACCACGGCGGCCCAATAACCTGTCGCCGTGCCAAAGGAATTTGTAATAATGCAGTAATTGGTAAATGAAAAAGTCACGTTGGTCATCGTAAAATCCTCGTTCGTAGCGCCGGCCACCCCCACGCCGTTCGTGTACCATTGATAAGCCAGGGACGATCCTGCGACAGCGACCGAGAAACTATGATCAAACCCGGAATAAACCGTGTATGGATTTGTGTAAGTCTCTGGTGCCTGGCTGACGATGACCGGAGCAAAGCTCGGCAACACCACCGAGCTGGTGATCGCTCCGTAAACGTTTGTGATGACTACAAAATAGTAATCATCCAGATTGGCAATGGTCAGAGTGGCGTTTGTCGAACCGGAAACGCCGTTGCCGTCTGTTTCGGCAGTGGCTCCGCTGTAGTCCGGGCTGGTATTGAAATACCACTGGTAAGCCAGGGGGTCTGTGCCATTTGCCGTCACAGATATCACGGTCGCGCTGCCCGATATGGTTGCCTGGGGTTGCTGAACAATATAGGGGATCACGGTTTCACCCGCCGCATCATAAAGCGTTCGGACCTGCGCCCGCGTCAGCGCATTGGTAAACAACGCCACCTCACAGACCTGGCCGGCGAATTGACGGCCCACGCCCGCGGGATTATTGGTATAATCCGGCGCCGCGCCAATGAATACGTCCAGATTCGTGCCAGGATAAATACCATTGGTGCTCGTGCCGGTCACGACAGTGTCCACGATGCCGTCAACGTAGAGAATGTTCGTGCCCGTAACGTTCGGATTGGAAGCGGGCTGATAAACGTCCACCACCTGATGCCAGTTGCCATCGTTATAAATTCCAGTCGAATTGACCACGTTAGCCGGGTCCTGTCCAAAAGAGCACTGAAGCGCGCCGTCCGTGTTCATCGCAATCCGCCATGAATTGTCCGAGTGGCCGACAATGTCTTGGAATCGGCCATCACAGGGGTTGCCGCGAAAAATCGCCGTCACGGTAAACGGCGCCCTGCCGGTAGGATTATACGTGGCGTCATAACCCGCGTCGGCATAGCTGCTGACCCCGCTAAAAAGAGCCACATTCGTGGCCACGGCCTCCGAGAGGCCGCTGAAGGGAATGCCCGCCGGATTGGCCGGTCCGGGGACGGTTCCGGGCATCGTGCCGGGAGAGTAAACACCGTTAACGGTCACGCTGCCGAAATTGGCCAGTACAGCCCAGGCGTCCGCGGGCGGCGCTGTGTATGCGGGAGCGTCCATGCGAAGATAAATTGACGGGTTGTTGTTTTCGACCACCTGATAATACGATGTGGCCGGGGCCGGATTGGTGCCGGCCTGGTAATCCGCCATTACGGCATCCGCCGTCAAATTGGTCGGGTAAATTGCCAATTCATCCACATTGCCATCCATCGCGCGGGTGTTCCCCAGGCCATTGCCGACCTCGAACGGCGTCCAATAATCAGGCGTGTATTTGCCCAGGCCCGAGCCGCTCGTGGATAGGACGCCGTCAATATAAACCACAAAATTGGTTTGTGCGTCGCAGGTAACCGCAATATGGTTCCAAACAGGGCTGGATGCCGACATTGTGCCGTTGAGTAAATTATTTTTTCCCGGATCATAAGTGTAAAGGGTATAGCCGCCTGATCCCACAAAAAGCCGGATGCCCGCCGTTTTCCCTCCGGCATTATACACGCCGCCATTGAGGCCGACGTTCCCCATTTGGCTCCAGATGTCGTTGCCGTTGGCGCCGCCATTGGTGGTGTTAAACCAGCATTCGACCGTAAACGGCGGGTTCAAGGTGCATGCGGGGACTGTGTGCGGAATGAACAATTCATTTGTAAAAGTATTTCCATTGTACGTGCCAAAATATGTGGCCGTATCGGTGTCCCCGGCCAAAGCGCCCGGGACCTGGTGTTGAATTGCGCTGCCGCCGCCCGCCCAATCGGGATAATAACCCGTTCCCAAAATGCCCAGGGTGCCATAATTGGTCTCTATATCACCCGGGGCGGACGGTTCAGCTTCGTGCATTGACCAGTAACCAACCGGATTGAGACTGCTGACGGCGTGGAAATAGGCAGATTGACCCAGGCCTGTCCCGCCGGAGATCAAAATGACAATTGCGATGGCAATGAAGGTAACGGAATTCACGTTTTGGGAATTTTGGCTTCTCATACGGGGTTTCGATGTATTATGGCAGGCGCATTTCAGGACGGAACACTGCAACCGGAGTGTCCGATTTTTCATGTAGCTTGGTAAAAATCACTTTATCATCGTTTACGGGGGCGTCCATCGCTTATTTGGATGTAGTTGGCTCTAATACTTTCGTATAGTAGTGTGTTTGGCTGGACAGGCCGCGGTTTTTGCCTTACCATAAACTCGACCAATACCGTATGAGCGATGCCTGGGCAAAAATTCCCGCTTTGGCGATTGCGTTTTTTGCCTTTGAATTTTTCGTTGCAGCTTCCGGCCACAACTTACCGGCTGCATCGAATCCCGGGATTTTTAATGATCAAACCCATTTGCCAACGCTCACACACGTCCAGGAAATCCGGCGGCTCTCCCTGGCTGATGCTGAAAAGCGCTATCCGGTGAAATTGCGCGGCGTGGTGCTCGATTATTCCAGCCTTCCCACATTGTTCGTGTCCGACGGAACCAACGGCATTTTTGTCAGGATCACGACCAATCAAATTTTTTCCCAGGGTCAGCTCCTGGACATAGACGGGGTGAGTGATGCGGGGCGGTTCTCGCCGGTGATCGTTCCATTTTCCGTGCGGGTTGTGGGCGAAAGACAATTGCCGCCGCCGCGCGACGTGTCCTTTCAGAGTATCGCCAGCGGCGCTGAAGACAGCCAATGGGTCAGGGTTGCGGGCATCGTCCGCTCGGTGGCGACCCGAAATCTCATCGGAAAATCCGGAAAATTGACGTGTCCGGAATTGACGCTGGCTACCGACGATGGCGGACGGCTCAATGTGCTGGTCAACTATTATCATGGGAAACGTGTTCAATCTTTGGTGGATGCGGAAGTCGTGGCGACGGGGATTGTCGAGTCCATTTACAACGGCAAGCGGCAATTAATCAACGTTCGGTTGCTGACGCCTAATATGGGGTTTATCCAAATTGCCCGCGCCGCGCCGGCGAAAATGTGGCTGGCGCCGGCTCGCCCGATTGACAGCCTGCGGCAGTTCTCGCCCGATAAGCCCTCCGAGCATCGGGTCAAGGTCGAAGGAACCGTTACGTTGCAGGAGCCGGGCCGATGCATTTTTATCAAGGATAAAACAGGAAACATCCAGGTTGAAACGAAACAGAAAGACTCGGTATCGCCGGGAGACCGCGTTGAGGCGCTGGGATTCCCGGCGGTTTACAACTACACACCGGTCATCGAGGATGCTGTTTTTCGCACGCTCGGCGCCGGGCCGCCCCCCCGGCCGGCCTTCCTGAAGGCGACAGCCGTTCGATGGCCAAATCATGACGCGGACCTCGTTTGCCTGGATGCGCAATTGCTGGATCAATACCGGACTCCCGACCAATATATTTTCGTCCTGCAGGCGGGCGACATTCTCTTTCGCGCCCAACTTGCGCGCTCACAGGGAGGACACATAAGCCTGCGCAACGGCTCGAAGCTGCGCGTGACCGGCGTTTGCCTGACCGCCGGCCAGAATTACCGTCTTCCGCAACAGACTTTCCAACTGATATTGCGTTCACAGGCGGACTTGTTCGTTTTGCGTCAACCTTCCTGGTGGACGGCAGCGCGACTGCGCTGGACATTGTGTCTCTTGAGCCTCGTGTTGCTGGCTGCGGCGATTTGGGCCTGGACGTTGCGCCGCCAGGTCCGGCGGCAAACCACGACAATCCGGGAAAAAATCGAAAGCGAAGCGGTTTTTCAGGAGCGAATGAGAATTGCGAGGGAACTTCACGACAATCTCGAGCAGGAACTCGCCGGCGTGCGAATGCAACTGGAACTGACGGCGGCGACGGTCCTCAACGCTCCCGAGTCCGCCGCGGCCAGCCTGCACATGGCCAAAACCATGATCAACCATAGCCAGGCCGAGGCGCGGCGCTCGGTATGGGAATTGCGCTCACAGGTCCTGGAAAACCGGACGCTTCCGGCGGCATTGTCCGCCACCGCCGGGGTTATTGAAAATGGCGCGCCCATCGAAGTCAAGGTGTCCGGCCAGGCGCGCCCTTTGGCCATGCGCGTCGAAAGCAATTTGTTGCGCATAGCGCAGGAGGCCATGACCAATGCGATTAAGCATGCAAAGGCGCGTCACGTTACGGTTCATTTGGCCTATGAAACCAGCGGAACACGCCTGACGATTTCTGATGACGGATGCGGATTTCGGGTGGACAGGGCGCCGGATGGCCAAACCGGACACTTTGGTCTTTTGGGGATGAGAGAGCGCGCGGATAAAATCACCGGACTCCTCCAGGTGACCAGCGCTCCCGGCGAGGGCACTCATGTGCGGATTTTTGTTCCACAGACGCAAAAAAGCCCGGGGAATTTGAAATGAAGAATAAAATCCAGGTGTTGATCGTTGACGACCATTATCTCCTGAGAATTGGATTGGCCAATTCGTTGAATGTCGAAAGTGACATTGCCTGCGTCGCGGAGGCCAGGACGGGGGCTGAAGCCATCGAACTGTATCGCAGGCACATGCCGGATATTGTGTTGATGGACCTGCGATTGCCGGACATGAGCGGCATTGATGCCACGGCCAAATTGCGCTCCGAATTTCCAACCGTGACCGTGATCATGCTCTCCACGTTCGACGGGGAAGAGGATATTTTCCGCTCACTGCAGGCTGGGGCGCGGTCGTATGTTCCAAAAGACATCTCGCGAGACGAATTGCTGCAAATTATCCGCAATGCCCATGATGGAAAGCATACGTTGCCCGCCTTGATAGCGGGTCGCCTCGCACAACGCATGCAGCGGCGCGAATTGACCGAACGGGAGCATGAAGTATTGCGCCTGGTCGTGGAGGGTCAAACGAACAAACAAATTGCCGTTTCGCTCCAAATCACCGAAGCAACCGTGAAACTGCACGTCAGCAGCATACTGACGAAACTTGGCGCCCATGACCGCACCCAGGCAAGCACGCTGGCCATCCAGCGGGGAATTGTTCATCTCATGAATTGAGATGAACTAGAGCGTTTTAAAAAATAATGTGGCCGTTTGGAGCGAGGATTTTTGGTGTTTTGCCGAGGCTTCGGCGAAGAAGCATGCTTGAAAACACCTGTGACTGAAGCCGAGACGACGCCAAAACCCAAAAAGACCGCTTTCTCACCTTTTTCCCATAATGGCTACAGTATTTTTTAAACCGCTCTAAATAGTCAGGTCTTGCCGTCCTCTTTCCGATCCGGAAAATTGAGCTTTGCGACGACGGCGGAGGAACATCAGGCCGCTTGCCAGGCCGAGCCCGCAGAGAGATAAGGTCGCAGGTTCAGGAACGGCTGTGATACTGATATCGGTAAACTCTGCATCACCACTGCCATTGCCATTGACAATGAGTCCCAGGCGCAAATCAGTTTCTGTAGCAGCATTCGAGTCGGGAGCGAAAACTGTAAAGGGCAACGTCACAGTACCGCTGAAAATCCCGCCGCTGGCCATCTGGGTGCCGTTCAATTGGGGTTCGTTAGTGTCATTCCCGCCGTAGTCTTGCTCATAGTAGCCGGTGCCGGTGTTCACGAAGATGCCAAGTTGTAAGAAAGTGGCAGGGCCACCTGAATTGCCGGTTTGCCAACCTGCTTCCGCGGTATTGACCGACCAGGTATAGCTAAAATCATAACCAGACGGGTTGTTAAGGGCGGCGTTCATCGCACTGTTGAAAGCACTGTTTAACCCGGAGGGTAGACCCGTGTTGCCGGAGGCAACATTTCCAACTTGGAACCCGCCGTCGGGAGCAACCACATAGTTTTGACCGCCGATGTTTTCGACGGCAAGGGCCGTGGAATCACTGAATCCACCCGCATCCCACCCATCGCTCGTGCCATCTGAGAAAGTGAAATCAACCGACTGCGCCTGTGCCTGAATGAGTCCCAAGCCAAGGCACAGACCAACCGCGGTCAACGATAAGCGGGCGAGTTTTCCGTTTTGATTAATAAAAGATTTCATAGGTTTTCGGCTCGATTGCGCTTTGACAATAACAACTTTGTAAAAAAAACTCTTGTCACCAGAATTAGTGACAAAACACATCCGGAAAAAACGCAAACCATTGCAAATGCGCGTGATACGCTTAAACAAACACCGGTACGCCGTAGGATTGTGCATGTAAATCTTTTCCCAGCCGTCCAAATTGCGCTGGATGCATGTTCCCGGCCCCGCGCGGATACAGCCTCCCTTGGCGCACGCGCCGCGACCGTCCGCGCGATGGCGTTGAGCGTGCCCACGCACAGAAGCTGCGGCGAGCGTCGCCCAGAGGCTCGCCTTGCTTCCATGAATAACTCCGGGATAGCTATAAGCCAGACACGAAGTGTCTGGTAAATCGCCCAAAGAAAATCTTCCCGTCCTGAAGGGACCGAGGGAAAACTGCGCGCCTTAATCATCCGCGCCGCCCGCCGACGTCCAGCATCCTCCAAACCGCCATCCCTTCTCCCGTAGCAGCCGATGTGAATCGGCTCTAACTAAACGCAGGTGCCGCTGCCACTTTGCTCTGACCTTTTGGCACCTGCGCCATCCGCCCACCAATCCCCACCGCACCCGTTTCGCATCCTGTCCCCGCATTGCCTCGTGCCAATGGCGAGCCTGTGACTGTAGATCGCGCCAATCAGGCCGCCACACATGGCGCCAACAATTTTCTGGGCATGAGGCGCGGTGTGAGACGATGATGTGCTTTCCTGGCTGAGTTTGTCCGTGCAGTTTTCGCGCAAATGGCTCATCATAATCGAATCGCCGACAGCCCAAC
>JBOHXA010000729.1:0-4765 GCA_050737335.1 Limisphaerales bacterium
AACTGGGGCAGAGTCCAAACCGGGGACGGGCAAAGTCGCACGTCATTTCCATTGAAATATGGAAACAATGCGCCCCTGGACAAATCGTAGGCGCGGTGTCCTTCCGAACCGTTGGCGATCCACCCAAACCAATACAGCATTCCGTTATTGGTCGCGGAGAGGAAATACGAGAAGGATTTTCCACCGTTGTCGCTCCAATACATTTGCGTGGCCATGTCGAGCTGGCGAAGGTTTTCCTGGCAAACGGAGCATTGGGCGGACAGTCTGCCTTTGTTCAAGACCGGCAGAAGGATCGCCGCCATGATTGCGATGACGGCGATGACCACGAGCAATTCCACCAGCGTGAAGCCGCGCCGCTCGTTCATGCCGGGATATTCTTTCATATTAAACAGGCAACAAATCGCAAAACCAAAATCCCTTTGTTGCCGCGGGGCCGGATGCCGGACAAACATACGAGGTTGTGGAATCCGCCGGGCGCGTCGCCTCCACCGGACGATACACGGTTTGGCCCAGTTTGAATTTGACGGTTTCTTTAAATATCGGTCCGGCGAAGGCAAAGGAATGGAACTCGCCATTTTCACCGCAAGGGTCCACGTTGGCGGGAAGATCGCGAATGAACGCTTCGTCAATGTTTCTGCCCGCGAATTTACGGTCCAGCCATGCTGGATTCACGCAACAGACGACCGATCCGAAGCCCAGAGCGAAAAATTCGCGGAGCAATTCGCGCGGGTCCGCCTTCCAGATCGGAAAAATGCCGCGCATTCCAACGCGGGCCAGCTTTTCCTCGCGCCAGAGCTTGAGGTCTTCAAGAAAAATGTCGCCGAAAGCGCAAGCCGTCACCCCTCGTTCCTTGTGGGCGAGGAGACAATCACTCATTTTTTGCTCGTATTCGTCATTGGAACCACGGCTGACGAAAATTTTTTCCAAAGGCAACCCGATGGACCTGGCCTGCTGCTCGAGCAAATCCAGGCGGACGCCATGCATGGAGACGCGCTGGAAATGCGCATTGCACGTCGTCAACAGGGAAACGACCTCATGCTGTTCGCCCCGCAAAATGCGGTTGAGCGCGAGTGCCGAATCCTTGCCGCCGCTCCAGCAAAAAACAATTTTTTCGCGGTTTCCGGCCATGGCCCTATTGGTTGGCGCGCAGGCGATAGAAGGCGCGGGTCGCTGGCGGATTGGTGTCGCTTAAAGTCGCGATCTCTCCGTTGCCGACAATCGTTGCCGAAGCCGCGCTCCAGGAGCGAAGGTCCGTGGATCGCATGAGCGTATAGTTCCAATTTGGATAGGTGCCGAATTCGAACTGGGGCGCGCCGCCGTTGAACCCAGTCATCACGCAGTTGCGGCCCGCCGAAGGCAAAGTGACCAGGAAATTGTCCACCGTTCCTTGCGCCAACAGTGGATCATCGCTGTCCTGGTAGCTGTTGATCGAAAGGGTGTCGAGGCGGAAATCAGTAATGGGGCCGGCATAAACATCAGGCATGGTGGTATAAACGCCGTTGCTGTCGCTCATCGTTGCGGTCAGGCCCTTTTCAAACGCGGCATGCGAGAGAGTCACGCGATAGGCTACACCGAAGTCCATCGGCAGATAGTCGTAGAGAAAATAAAAGTCGTTGTCGGACGTTTCGCTGACGGTCATATCCGCCATGGTGGCCGCCACGTCCGGCGCCCCGTAGCCGTCATCGGGGTAGTAATCATATTCAAAGATGTTGGGCACGTTCCCGGCGGGGCGCGAAAAACCGTTGTTTGTCGCATCGCTGATATTTAACAGTCCGATGGCCAACACCGGATAATTATTCCATTCAACCTGGTCCAGCGTGACGTCGAACGACACGCTAAAATCATCGGCGATGTCGAGCGTGGTTCCCAACGGATGATAAAAATAGCTGTTGGTCTGCGAAGAGTCCCAGGTCACGTCCAAATTCTGGTTTGTAGAGTCCCATTGGAACAAATTTGTATCTCCAAAAACCCGCCAGCCGTTGAGCGAGGGATTATTGGTGAAGTTTTCGGTAAAGACTGTTGCGTGGCAATGCGCGGCGCAAAGCGCGAACAGCCCCATCAGGGACGGTAGATGCAATTTTTTCATTGACTGATCTTTCAATTGCCCGCGGCAAATTTTCGCGCGGGCGGGTTTTGGTTGAGAGACCAGGGCGGGGCGGTGGAAATAAAAAAACCTCCACACCCGCCAAAACGGAGAATGAAGGCATTCACGAATCCAATCGAAAACAGTTCGAATGGCTGGCCTCATCCTTCTCTTTGCGGAGAAGCGCCCCGAACATTCGAGGCGGACGAGCGCAATCAAACCGGTATCCTGACTTGGGCTTCAAACCTCATTCCGCCTTCCCGCAATGCCGGAGCATCGCAGTGGCATAGGAATTTGTAGCCGTCACAGTGGCGCAACCGTCCCGGATTCACACCGGGTTCCCTGACGTTTGACTGCAACAATGGCGGAAACCTTCCGCCGCTTTCAAAGAACGATTCCTTTTTACACCTCATGAACCCGATTTCAAGAAAAATTCTTCAAATTATTTTTCAATGGGGGATGACCTGCCCGGGGTAGCACGGTTTGCAAATGCCTTGAAAACCCGGCATTCAAATCATTATCTTCCAGCCACGCGCGGGGACTCGCATTTAAATGACGAATATTCGGCACGCACATTTCATGGACGTATTGTGGCCGCCGGCTGCAACAATGCGCGTGTCTCTCTGGCGGCGGCAGTTCAATCAACCGGGCCGGAGGCTGGCGGAATTCCGCCAGACCGGGCTGGATTTGGATCGGGGGCATTTGGGCTTCGATACAACTCTTGAATTTTCCAGCGGCCTCTTTTGATCATCGCCTTTCACAAGCCATTTGGTGTGCTTTCGCAATTTACCAGCGAAGGATCGCGCGACCGCACCCTCGCGGACTATCAATTCCCAAAAAATGTCTGGCCTCTTGGACGGCTGGACGCGGATTCCGAAGGTCTCCTGCTTTTGAGCGATGAACCGGGCTTGAATCAAAAGCTTCTCCATCCCAGCCGCGGCCATCCGCGGGAATACTGGGCCCAGGTGGAACGGATTCCGTCACTGGAAAAGCTGCGGACGCTGGCGGCCGGGGTAACGGTCCAGGGCCGGAAAACGCTTCCCTGCCGCGCATGGATGATTGAACCGCAACCCGTCGCGGCCGATGCCAATCGTCCCGCGGATTTGTTCGCGAATCCGCCGGTCATTCCGCCGCGAAACCCGCCCGTTCGTTTTCGCAAAAGCGTTGGCGACTGCTGGATCGGGCTTGAATTGATCGAAGGCAAAAACCGCCAGGTGCGCAAGATGACCGCCGGCGTGGGCCATCCCACCCTGCGACTAATCCGGGTGAGGATTGGAGGCCTTTGGCTCGGCGACTTGAAACCAGGACAGTGGAGACCTGTTTCGAGCCGATCTGTTCCGCCTTAACCGAGAATTGATGGGTTTGTGTTCGAACCGAACGATTGTTGGAAATGCGTTTCAATCCGCGAGGTTTTCAACGAGGTTAGCATCAATGCCCGGCGTAAATGCGATTTCGGTTTTCCCGGTTTCCGAAAGGATTTCCAATTCGTTATAGCGGCCGGTTTCGACATTTTTTCTAAAGATCACGCGGAATGGCTCGACGATTTGATGTTGCAATGGCCGTTCGTTGGGAAGGCCGGCTTCGACGGTCATGGTATCGCTGCACGATTGATTTTGCCGTTGAAACACGAAGCGTTGGAGAGGCAGGCCGTCGGCCACCACCCGCAAGTCGCCTCCGGGCTGGATCCAGCGAATGCTGACGACGCCGCGATACCAGTCCCTCAGCCGCTGACAAACGGGGTCCCATGATTTTTGCGGGATTTCAGTGGTCATGGTCCCTGGGTGCGTCCGCGCGCCGCGGGCTTGCGTCTGACGTTGCCGCGGTTCAGCAGCAATGTGCTGGGGACACGCCGGGCGGTCCGCCCGGACTTGGGCCGCAGCCGCGGGATGGCGCGTTTACCGCGACTAATAACCTGAAGCGATCCCTTCATGGCCGTCGGCACGAATTGTTTCTGCGTGTGACGTTCGCGCGGGCTGCGATAGAGTTCTTCCATAAACCGTTCGTACTGAAGGCGGCGACGTTTGAAGGGACTTGCGACGTCTGAATTCTTCATAAGCGCTGATTCAGCCCTCGCTTTTTGTCCGGGTTTTGGCCGCGTTTAACATTTCATCGTGTTCGGCCTCATCCACACCTTCCTGCACGGTTTGAGTTTCGGTTTCATCGTCCGTTGGCAGCCGAGGTTTTGTTTTTTTGCCCCTGGACGTGGGCGGCGCGCCCATGCCGCTGGAAAGGATGCCGGTGTCATCCACAGCGGCATCACCCGACGGGTCCCCGAGCAATTCCTTTTTGGCCTGGATTCGGTCGGAGGCGGTGACGCGATTGGGTTCGCGCCCGGCGATGAGCGCCAGTTCACGGGCGCGGCTTTCGACCATATCGGGTGTCACGATGGGTTTTGTGATCGTGCCATGAGGATGGATTCTGGCCCCGGCCTGGCCCCGCACCGACGAACGTTTATTTTTTGCCATACGGACATTTAAGCAGAGGCCATGCCTGCGAAAGCGCCGATTGGAAGGGACTTTTCTTTGCGAAATGCAATTTTTTTACTGAAAAAAGCAATGGTTGGCCGAACGCTTGTGAAAAAAATCACAAATTAACTTGCCCGGCGCGACGGCAACCCTTAGATTTTTTTGCCGTCAATTTTCGACGAGAATATGCAATCGCAAACTGAGATCGGTTACAATT
>JBOHXA010000730.1:0-11217 GCA_050737335.1 Limisphaerales bacterium
TCCATTGTGCAATGGATGAAACGCCGCCCATGTGGAATAGGCGATGAACGCGCAGAAACCCAAAAAGACAGCCAGCGGTTGAACCCACCACGCATCCGGGCGGGATGTTTCCGCAAATCGGCGCTCCTGTGGAAGGATATTGGCATCGGCCATATCACATTAACTTTAATTATATTACCCCGCCCACGTCAATAAGAGAAAATAAAGTATAAGCGGCCTTTTGGAGAGCAGTTGCTCTTCTTATCACTTCAAAAATTCCATGCCCTCCGGCTTTATTAACCGACAGGCTTCCAGCCTGTCAGATCGCCTTGGAACCATGGCTTGCCTTTTCGGTCCGCGGCTTTCTCCTGAAAATCAGGCCGCCTTGCGCCGCGTCCTGCGCATCCATGGCGGTGGCCATAACCGGCTCAATGAAAAGCATATTCATCGCTTGACGTTTTGCTTCACAACCGATTTAATGCGGCCCTGTTAGGCAAATTCATGCTTGCGCAATTAAAAAGCCTGTTTTCCAACGATATTGGAATAGACTTGGGGACGGCAAATTCCCTTGTCTATGTGCGGGACCGCGGAATCGTCCTGCGCGAACCTTCTGTAGTGGCTATTCAATCCGGCACGACAAATGTGCTGGCCGTCGGTGATGAAGCCAAGCGTATGTTGGGCCGCACCCCGGGCAATATTGTCGCCATTCGGCCGATGAAAGACGGTGTGATCGCCGACTTCGAAATCACCGAGGCCATGCTGCGGCATTTTATACAAAAAGTGCACCACAGAAAACTCATTGCCCCACGCGTTGTCGTGGCGGTGCCTTCGGGCATCACTGAAGTTGAAAAACGGGCTGTTAAAGATTCCGCCACTCACGCCGGAGCGCGCGAAGTGTATTTGATTGAACAACCGATGGCTTCGGCCATCGGCGTGGGCCTGCCGGTGCATGAACCGGCGGGCAATATGATCGTGGACATCGGCGGCGGAACTTGCGAAATCGCAATTATCTCCCTGGCCGGCATCGTCTTCAGCCGCAGCCTGAGGGTAGGCGGAGACGAATTTGATGAAACGATCACCGCGCACATGAAACGCGCCTACAATATGATGATAGGTGAACGCACTGCGGAAGAAATCAAGATTCGCATCGGTTCGGCCTTTCCCCTGGAACAGGAACTGACGATGGACATCAAGGGCCGCGATTTAAGCACCGGCCTGCCTAAGACATTGACGATCCGTTCCGAGGAAATTCGCGAAACGTTGCAGGAACCGCTCTCGAGCATTTTGGAATCCATCCGACTGACACTCGAACGTTGCCCTCCGGAACTGGCCGCCGACCTTGTGGATCGGGGCCTGGTGATGGCCGGCGGCGGCTCGTTGTTGCGCGGCATTGACCGGCTCGTGGCCGAGGAAACCGGCTTGCCGGTCCATTTGGCCGACGATCCAATGAGCGCCGTTGCCGAAGGCACCGGGCGCGTCTTGCAGGAAATCGAATTCCTCAAACGCGTGGCCACAAATGCAAAATACTGATTGATTTCCGCCTGGCTTTCGCCTGCAAGCGGCTGAACCTTCAGCCGCGGAAATTGCAGGATGTTCAAGCAGAAAAATTATATCGCTTTGGGAGCGGTGGCGCTGGCGGCAGTGCTGTTCTTAAGCCTGCCTTCCAACGCCAGCCTCCGCCTTAAGCTGGCCATGGGCAGCTTCTTCTTGCCCCTCTTTGGCCTCACCGCCGCCACCCATCAATTGCCTTCGGACCTCGCAAATAGTGTGCTGCCACGCCCTGAATTGCTTCGGGAAATTGAGAATCTCCGTCGTCAAAACCAGGAACTCCAGGTCCAAAAGCTCCAGGATGCCGCCATTGCCATGGAAAACAATCAGTTGCGCACCCTCCTGGGGTGGGAACGGCAGCAACCTTGGAAATTCAAGCTGGCGCGCGTTGTCAGTCGCGATCCAGCCAATTGGTGGCGCACGATCGAAATTGATCTGGGCAGCCGCGATGGAATGGCCACGAACCTGCCGGCCATGACCCAGGACGGACTCGTCGGGCGCATTGCCTGGGTGGGTTATACCCGTTCACAAGTCATTTTGCTGGGTGACCCAAAGTGCCGGGTTTCGGCCCTGGTGGAAGACCCGGCGCAGGACACAGGCATTCTGGGCGCCACCGGTCCCATGGACGGTTCCCTGGCCGATCTCACCTATCTGTCCGGTTCGGCAGATATAAAACCGGGTCAAACGGTTGTTACGAGCGGTATCGGCGGGATTTTTCCCGAAGGGATACCACTGGGCCGCATTGTGGATGCCCGCCAGGTGGACTTTGGCCTTTACACGGAAGCCCGCGTGAAATTGAGCGCCAACTTGGGTGCTCTTGAACATGTATTCATTCTGATGCCGTGAAAGCTCTCAATTCCATGCTTGTGTTGGCCGCCGCCTACCTGGTCGTTTTCGGCCAGTCCGTGATTTCCGCGCCCCGACACTTGTTCGGCGCCCAAATTGATCTATTGCCCGCGCTCATGGTCTATGCCGCGCTGAATACAAACATCGCCATTGTTTCGCTCCTGGCCATTTGTGGCGGACTTTGGTTTGACTCGCTTTCCGCCGACCCATTGGGACTGATGATTGTGCCCTTGTTCGTCGTGGGCTATCCGATTTTTTTGCAGCGCGACCTGATTTTGCGGGAATTGCCGTTCGCCCAGTTGGTTTTGGGCGGCATTGCCAGTGCTGTAGTTCCGCTGCTGGCAGTACTGATGCTGCTGACGGGCGGCCAAAAGCCCTTGCTGGGCTGGGAGTCCCTCTGGATCTGGATCGTCATGACCGTCGGTGGCGCCATCGCCACGCCCGTGTTCTTCACCATTTTTGAATGGTGTGACGATGCGTTGGGCTACAAGCCTAGAACCGAAACGAGTTTCCGGCCCGACCGCGAAATTTTGCGCGATCGAAAGAAAATGTAACGTCTGCCATGCTCATTTTTGACGAACTTAAAAAGAATGATCCGCAGCTCCGCTTTGTAGCGGCGGGGCTGGCTGCCGGCTTTTGCATCTTGTTGACTGGACTTTGGTGGGTGCAAATTGTCTCGGCCGGTGAATACAAAAGCCATTTGGAAACGCAATCCTATCGGACGATTCGGATCCCGGCCATGCGCGGCAAAATCCTCGATTGCCAGGGCCGGGTGCTGGCCGAAAACTACCCCCGCTACAATCTGGACCTTTTTTTCAACGACCTGAGCGCTGACTTTCAGGCCGAATACATCAAATTGCGTCGCCCAATCAGGGTCATGAAAAATCCGCCGCCAGGTTGGGAGTTCTGGAAACGCTCAGCCGCGGCGGTTCAGAGAGGTCCCTCACTGACGCGAAACCAAATCGCGGTGCTGGAATGGCAGGCCCGTTCCAACGTCGCCTGCCATGTGATGGCCAAAATGTCTCAGGTGATCGGGCGGCCCTTGACATTTGATTACAGAAGCTTTGCGCGAGCCTATCTTTCCAGTCTTTACGTGCCCTATCCCATCGCCCAAGGCCTGGATCCGCGGGAGGTCGCGCGGTTCGAAGAGAATTATTCCGGCGCCATGGGCGTGGACCTGGACGTACAAACCACACGCATCTATCCCAACGGGTCATTGGCTGAAGACGTCCTGGGCTATGTTCGTCAGGACGACAGTTCGGTCCAGGACGAAGACGCCTTTTTCAACTATCGCCTGCCGGATTATAGCGGCGTCATTGGGATCGAAGGCGCGCGCGATAAGCAACTTCACGGACGCGCCGGAGTGGAACTCGTCATGGTCAATAACTATGGCTATCGCCAGACCGAATATATTGGCAGCGAACCCGAACCGGGCGACAACGTCGTGCTGACCCTTGACCTGGACATCCAACGGGCCGCCGAAGAATCACTGATGAAGAGACAGGGGCCGGACACTCATGCGGCGATCGTTGTGATGAATGTCCGCACCGGCGACGTGCTGGGCATGGTTTCGTACCCGGCTTTGGACCCAAATTTTTTCACAAGAAACCTTCCCCCTGACCAAATGCAAAGACAGTATGACATGTTCGAAGACACGAACCTGCTGCCGCAGATAAATCGGGCGACGAGTGGAAATTACCTGCCTGGTTCAGTTTTCAAACCCTTCGTAGGGCTGGCCGCACTTGAGAACGGTCTTGACCCGAATGAAATTTATCACGTCGAAGAGAATCCCAAGCGCCCGGGACATGGATACATCCGTATCGGAAACCGAAACATCGGCGATCTGGTGCCGCCCGGCGACTATGACTTCAAAAAAGCCATCGAAATGTCAAGCAACGCCTACTTTATCTATAATGGGTTGCGCACTGGGATCAGAAGAGTCGTTGCCATGGCCGAGAAATTTCATTTTGGCGAACGGACCGGCGTCCTTCCCGGGCAGGAATCGAAAGGTATTTTCCCTTCGCTCAAAAAAGTGGAAGGCCACGACTGGCTCGAAGGTGATTCGGCTTACATCTGTTTCGGCCAGGGAGAGATGGCCGTTACCCCCATTCAGATGGCCGTCGCCTATTCTGCGATTGCCAATGGCGGCATCGTCTTATGGCCGCGGCTCGTCGCGCGCCTCGAGCCCCAGGACCCCAATGGCGGAGAAACAAATACGGTTTATCCCTCGGGCCTGGTCCGCGACAGATTGAATGTCCACCCGCGCAACCTTCACATTTTGTGCGACGCCATGCTCGGCGAAACAGAAGAAGGTTCAGGCCGCCGGGCCCAGGTCCCCGGCCTGCAGATTTGCGGCAAAACCGGCACGGCCCAGGTGGAAAATGAAAAAGGCGAGTTCGTCTCGCAAAACTTCTGGTTTTGCTCATTCGCGCCGTATTCGGACCCCAAATACGCGGTCATTGTCATGATCCAAAAGCCCTACGATGTTCACGGCTTTGGCGGCACCGAATGCGCGCCCATCGCCCATGACATCTACACTGAATTGCTCAAAAAAGATCCATCCATCGGCACACAAGTGACGAGAAATTAAAATGGTTGACCCATCCATCAACGAACACGCTCCCAGGCTCGACCGGCTGCAATTGGCCGGATTCGCCGGCCTCATGGTCATTGGCGCGATGTTTGTCGCCAGCGCGACGCTCGCCAACCCCGCGATCGCGGCGCTGGCATGGTATCACCAAATGTGGCTCAAGCAAATCCTCTGGTATGCCATCGGCGCAGGCGCAGGCGCTGTTATTTGCTTCCTCGAATATCACATCATCGCCCGGTGGGCCACAGTCATCTATTGGTTCGCCATTTTTCTCCTGGTCATTGTGCTGATCCCGCACGTTGGCTCGGTGCATTACGGCGCGCGCCGATGGATTGACTTGCCGGTGTTCCAACTTCAACCCAGCGAACTGGCCAAACTGGCATTCATCCTGGCGCTTGCAAATTTCCTGAGCCGCCCAACGGAGGAATTGAGATGGCCCTCTGTATTTTGGCGGGCCATCGGTATGATGATGCTTCCGTTCGCGCTGATCCTGAAGGAACCGGACCTGGGCTCGGCCCTGGTTTTGGTCCCTACCGGTCTGGCGATGATGTACGTGGGCGGCATTCCAAAACGCTATTTGCTGCAATTGATTGGCACGGTCGGCACGCTCGCTCTCCTGGCTCTGGGGGACATCTTATTCGCCCCGCATGCCCTGCAAATTCCCATGCACGAATATCAGCGCGACCGGCTGCTGGTTTATTTCGGGCGCGATTACACCACTTTGGCTCCGTCGAACGCCTCCGCGGCGGAGTTGGCAAAAGACCGACAACAACAGCTTGGCGACGAATACAACGTGCGCCAGGCGTTGATCTCCGTCGGCTCCGGCGGGTTGCTGGGCAAAGGCTGGCGCCACGGAACTCAGGATATCCTCGGCTACATGCCGCGGATGGGGGCGCACAACGACTTCATTTTCTCCACCATTGCCGAGGAAGAAGGATTTGTAGGCAGCGTGGTTGTTCTTACCCTGTATGCGGTCGTTCTTTTTACGGGTCTAAGAATCGCCGGCCAGGCGCGCGATCGCCTGGGCAGGCTCGTGGCGGTGGGCGTCGTCACGCTCATCTTCAGCCACGTCTTTATCAATATCGGAATGAATATTCGCATCATGCCCGTGACGGGTGTGCCACTGCCGCTGCTTTCTTACGGCGGATCTTCAGTGCTCGGCTCGTTGATCGCCGCGGGTTTGATGCAAAACGTCCACATCCATCGGAAAGGATACTGAAATTATGAGTGACAATAAATTTTCCCGGCACCGCCGCGGAATGCGATTTCGTCCCAGGGGGGGCATGGCCCCGCTTCGGCAGAAGCCAGACAGCGAAGCGACCCAGGCCCGCGCTGACGCGGTCAGCGAGCAAGGCGGAAGCGACCGCATTTTCGAAAAGCGCCACGCCCAGGAAATCGAGCGCGCCGAAAATATTGCCGCCGGACTCCCGCCCGAAGGCGTCGAAGCCGCGCAGACCCCCGCCAACATTCCGGAAAAGAAAGATTTCCGCCAGCCCCACGCCGAAACGCCCGCCATCGTGCGGGAAGAAGAAAAATTCGAGCCGGTCGAAATGAAAGTACGTCCCGCGGGTGTCCTCGATGCGATGAAAAACCTCGCCACGACCATCGTCAAGAAGGTCCAGCGATTCATCAAACCTGTGAAGAAAATACATAAAGAGGTCATCATTAACGCCGAAACGCTCGAAACGCGTGTCGCCGTCCTCGAAGACGGCAAACTCGAAGAATTTAACATCGAACGCACCACCGAGGAACGCCTCGTGGGCAGCATCTTCAAAGGCCGCGTGCGGAATTTGGAGAACAATTTAAAAGCCGCCTTCGTGGACATCGGTTTCGAAAAAAATGCGTTTCTACACTACTGGGACATCGTGCCCAGCGTGCTGGACAGCGACATGGAAATTGTCGAACGCGAAGGCCGCCGCCGTGACAAGCCCAAGGTCACTCAAAACGATATTCCGCGCCTGTATCCCTCCGGCAGCGAGATCATTGTTCAAGTGACCAAAGGCCCCATCGGCACCAAAGGGCCACGCATCCGCAGCAATTTGGTCCTGCCCGGACGCTACCTGGCATTGCTCCCAAATTCAGATCAATCGGGCATTTCCCGAAAAATCGAGAGCCAGGAGGAACGCAAACGGCTCAAAAAAATCCTGCGCGAACTGGCGATCCCTGACGGCATGGGCGTCATCATGCGCACCGCCGGCGAAGACCAGCAAAAGCGCTATTTCGTCCGCGATCTGGCTTTGCTGCTGGAGGAATGGCAGGCCATCCAGGACCGCATCAAAAAACAGGCCCCGGCCACCTGCGTCTTTCAGGAACCGGACCTCATCGAACGCACCGTCCGCGATTTTCTCACCGAAGATGTCGAACGAATTGTCGTGGACAATCCCAGGGCTTTCGACCGGATGCGCGATATGATTTCCAGAATCTCCAAGCGTTCCGCGGGAAAGATCAAGCTCTACAGCGAAGCCCAGCCGGTATTCGACCGGTTCAACATCAGCAAACAGTTGGAAAGCACCTTCACCCGCCAGGTGCATCTCAAGAGTGGCAGCTACATCGTCATTGACGAAACAGAGGCGCTTGTCGCCATCGACGTCAATACCGGACGCCACAAGAGCGGGCGCGACCAGGAAGCCGCCATCCTCAAAGTGAACCTGGAAGCCGCCGACGAAATCTGCCGGCAGCTTCGCTTGCGAAATATGGGCGGACTCATCGTGCTCGATTTCATTGACATGAAACATCCGCGCGATCGCCAGCAGGTGATGCAGCGTATGCGCGAAGGACTGCGCCGCGATAAAGCCAAGACCCACATCCTGCCCATCTCGCAGCTCGGCCTCATGGAAATGACCCGCCAGCGCCATAGCGAAAGCGTGCGCAGCGCCGTCTATGACGATTGCCCGTACTGCAAAGGCCGGGGCAAAGTGAAGAGCTCTTTGACAATGAGCGTCGAAATCCAGCGCAAACTCCAGGAAATACTCAAGAAACGCGCCCGCGACGAATCGGATTTCCAACTCCTCATCGTCGTGCATCCCACCGTGCTGGACCGTTTGCGGACCGAAGACGAAAAGCATCTCATCGAAATGGAAAAACGTTACTTCGGAAAGTTGTCGTTCCGCAAAGACCCGGCCATGCACGCCGAACAGTTCAAAATCATCAACGTCACCAACGGTGAAGAACTGGCCAGTGTTGGCGCTTAAACTTGAAACGTTAAAAGCCTAAAAAAATGGAACACCGATCCGCGCCGGAGCCGCTTTAATTAAACTATGAACGTCCGCTCCAGGAGGAATAAAATATCCATTGTGTTTGCGGCAAGTCTCGTTTCGGCATGGTCGCGGGCGGCGGATTTGGGCTCCAATTCCGGAACGGGCGCCTACAGTACCGGTTTCTACCAAAGCGCCGGTGCGGCAGTGGCCTTCATCCAAACCATGACATTCCGCGGCCCCGCAGTCCCAGGTATTGGACTCCAATTCCATGCCGGCCCCAAGTTTGACCTGAGGCTGGGTTACAATCTGGCGCGAAACACCGCCGTGGAAGTGCAAACCGGATTCGCTTATAACGGCGCCAGGTTCGCCAATTCGTTCATGCCCTCAATCGCCGAGGATGTGTGGACGGCTCCGGTGATCGCGAATGGCATTTACAAGCGCTCATTCGACGACCATTGGCAGGCCTGCGGCGGTGTGGGTGTGGGCGCCATCTTCAGTTCGCTGGGATTCAATTCTTCCGGTGAGACTACCGATTCGACCGATAGCACGTTTGGCTATCATGCGATGGTTGGAATTAAGTATCTCTTCAAGGACCGTTGGGAGGCCGGCCTCGGATATGATTTTCTGGGATCGCTCGACCATCACTGGTCGCAAGGCCAGGGCCTTACGGCTGGCCCCACGTATATGCATTCCGTCGTCCTGACTTTAACCTACAAATTTTAACAGATCCGGCATTTCAGGATTCTTAATTTGCTACAGGTGTGCCGCCGCCCATCCGCTGGTACTTTCAGGGCAGACGCATCTGATTAGTACCTTTACCTATGGCAGGCGAGGTGAAGAGGACTGATTTCCATTCGACTGCCTCTGCCAATGCGCTGACAATCTTGCGCCGTTATGTATCGGCGATTCAGCTAAAAATCAATGCGAGGAAGTGATCACGAGGGTTTGTTCCAGGGTGGACAGGCCTTCCCTGGCCCGGTCCAGCGCGACTATTCGGAGAGTGCGCATCCCCTGGCTCACGGCGACCTTGCCTACTTCGCGCGTATTGGCCCGTGCGATTATGAGTTTGCGGATCGGGTCGGTCACCGTCATCGCTTCAATAATGGCCATTCGCCCCAGATAACCTGAATTCTTGCAGCGCTCGCAGCCGCGTCCGCGAAAGAGTTGGATACCATCGAATGCGCCCGGTTCAATCGCCAGGTCCTCATACATTTTGGCCGGATATGTCACCGGCTCCTTGCAGTGCGAGCAGATACGCCGCATTAACCGTTGGGCGCAGGAGAGGATGACTGAGGAGGAAATCAAAAAAGGCGCGATACCCATGTCGTCCAGACGCGCGATGGCGCCCGGAGCGTCGTTACAGTGCATGGTGGAAAGGACCTGGTGGCCGGTCAACGCCGCTTCAATTGCGATTTCGGCCGTCTCGGTATCCCGAATTTCGCCTATCATGATAATGTCCGGGTCCTGGCGCAAAATCGAGCGCAACGCGTTCGCAAAAGTCAAACCGATCTCCTTTTTTGTGGGTACCTGGTTGATGCCGGGGATTTGGAACTCGACCGGGTCCTCGACCGTCACGATATTAAATACGGGATTGTTCAATTCGTTGAGCGCAGAATACAGCGTCGTGGTTTTCCCTGAACCGGTCGGCCCGGTCACCAGGATGAGGCCGTGCGGGGCGTCCACCGCCGATTTGACTGACCGGAACGTGTCCGGATCCAGCCCAAGTTTATCAAGACTGGCTGACAAATTGGATTTGTCCAAAACGCGAAGCACAGTTTTCTCCCCGTGTACGGTCGGTAAAATCGAAACGCGCAAGTCGTAATCCTTGTTGCTGACCTTGACTCTCATGCGGCCGTCCTGCGGCAGCCGGCGCTCGGCGATATCGAGGCTGGACATGATTTTAAAACGGGAGACCAGGGCCAGTTGCATCTGTTTAGGCGGCGGTGTGGCATCCACCAGCACACCGTCAATGCGATAGCGCAGGCGCAGGGACTTTTCAAACGGCTCGATGTGAATGTCACTGGCGCGGTCTTTGATGGCCTGCAGAATGATCAAATTTGCCAGTTTAATGACCGGCGCTTCCTCGCTGGATGCCGCCAGTTGGTCCAAATTGACATCTTCCTTGTGTTCCTGAACCGCTTCCACGGTCCCGGGGTCATCATCTTCGCTCTGTTTCTGCGCATCCAAAATGATGTCTTCCATCGTGCCGCTCTTGGCGGCGCCAATGGCGTTGAGCTTGTCCGTCAGGCTCTTTTCAGACGCGATGAGCGGCGCGATCTCCAGTTTGGTGATCCGGCGCACGTCGTCCAGCGCCAGAACGTTCAATGGATCCGCCATCGCCAAAAACAACTTGTTTTCAAGCCGCGAAACGGGAATGACCTTGTGATTATGGAGCGTCTCCTGCGGCAACAGGTCAATCACTTCGGTCGGGATATTAATGCGGGCCAGATTCACCGGCGGTACGTTCAGCACCCGGCCCATCGAGACCGCGAGGTCCTGCTCGCTGACGTATGCCTTATCCAAAATGAGCTTAATCAGGCGCGCCCCCTCCTTCTTTTGCTGGGCGAGCAATTCCTCGATCTGCTTGGCGCTCAACAGGCCGTCTTCAACGAGGGCGTCGGCGATCCGTTCTCCGAATGATTTGACTTTGGCCATAGGAATGGAAGCGGGGCGTGGCACGGGCTCGAGGAATTTATCGGAACGCCTTTCGCAAATTGGCGAGCAAATCGTTCGGGGAGGACAGGTACCAGAGAATGCGGTATGAAGTGACCTGGGCCAGGTCTTTGACGGCCTGCTGGTTGAATGGGTTGGCCGTCGCCACCATGATCGCCTTGCTCATCCGGTCGAAGGGCAGTACGCACCAACGCCGGCACACGTCCGCGGGAAAGCCCCGCGTCAAGTCAATGTCAACGTCATACCGGTCCAGCGGCAAATATCCCATTCTCGATTTGTCCGATAACAGCTTGAGCGATCGTTCCAACGGAAAAATGCCGCGTCCCGAGAGCGTGTGCACAAACGGTTCAACCACGTCCGATACCGTGGCGGCCTGATCCATGG
>JBOHXA010000731.1:0-3467 GCA_050737335.1 Limisphaerales bacterium
GAGCAGGGCATTAACTACCTCGAAGCTGGACTGGCGGCCTGCGCTGTGGGATTCGGCGAAGCGTTTTTCAAGTCAATGGTCGTCGCAATAAAAGACATTTTGCCCATGATTATCGGTCTTGGAGTAATTGCCGATACCGTCGTCGCGGGCCTTGGCACTGTAGGTCTCGGTAAGTTGCTGCACGACAAGAAAATTGAGAATAGTGGAAAAGAGTCCATGGACAACGCAATTAAGGCCGGGGCAAAGATGTTTGGCGCGGGCACGTCGAAAGGGGTGATGGACATCCTTTCCGGTGCCGGCGGTATTGGAGGCGATGTGAAGGCCATGTGGGATAAAACGCTGGCGAACGCGCCGCATGACAAACTGGACCGGCTCAAAGACCTCTTTGCATCACTCAGCGCCGCCGGCATGGCCGGGGCCATTTCACATGCGACCGCCGCTCCCGGCGTCATGCAAAATTTCGATCAAACAAAAATGAAACCTGAATTCACTTCGCTTGAGAAAATGGGTTTCATCATGTCCGGCAAGGTAAATAACCCCTACGAGCAGCAAAAAGTTAATTTGCTCGAAAAGATCAACGCCGGGATCAAGGCCCTGCGAACGCAAGGCAATGACCCGATTTCTCCCGCCGTTCACAACAGTATTTAAAATTATGAAATCGCTACCTGAAATTTTCGACGATGAAAACGCGGCCTTGTATGGCGCGGGCCGGACACGAATCCTTTCCGCCGCCGATGGCGGCCCAGGCGGGTCTAACGACCATGACAACGACCAATCGGAAAAGCTTAAGCTTTTGCGTAAGATGGTTAAAACGGGCCGTCAACCCCGCAAGGCGGACGGCTCCCTTTGGTCGGATCACGAAATGTTGGCCCAATTGACTCTTGAAAAAATGCAAGAGTTGTATGACGCGACGCAGCCGGCGAAAGACGAGCAGCCAGGGACAAGGACGGGGAATCCCGTCCCTGCGAATCCGCAGAAAATAATAAACCTTTCAGCAATCTTCGATCTCGAAAATACTTTGAGGCTTTTGGTGGACCGGCGCGAAACGCAGGGCGCTTGCCACGATGATGAGCAACGCATCAAGATACTTTCGGTTTTCGTGAACAGCGGCAAAGTGCCAAAGGCGGAAGATGGAACTCATTGCCTCGCGCCGGCTGAACTTCTCGAAATTCCAATGCACACACTCCGCCTTTTGTGCGCCCAGAAATAGAACACATGAAAAATATTATTGAATCCGATCCGAACTCGCCCTATCCCGAAAAGGTCAACGTGGACGCGGAAGAGTTTTTGCAGCAGCACGGCAAAGAGTTTGACTCCTTCCGCGAGCGCCGCCGCCGTGTGGCCGCCGCCGGCGGGAAGTTTCATCAACTGAAAATCAGAATCGAGGAGGAAAGGATAAGGTTGCAGACTTTGGAGGTCCAAACAACGGCCTATTCCAGTCTGAATTTCGCCGACGAAATATTTAGAAACCTTGAGGCCACTGGCAAGCCTCTTCTGGAACTCGCCAAGAACCCTATCTTTGCGGCTGCCGTTCTCCTGAAGGAACACGGTCCGGCCATCTTGGCGCTGGAAAAAAACAAAATCGCCGCCCTCGAAAAGGAACTTGCGGACCATATTTCCAGCGAACGGGAGTTTTTAAAAGAGTTGGGCGCAATTTGATTTAATGACCCCATTTTTGAATTTTCCGGCCATCAGGATTCTATCGCGCCCTGCGCTTGCAGTGCTTGGTCTTTTTGGCCGGTGCGCCTTGGTTTATTGGAACCACTCCAAGGCGCAAATTTGGTTGCCGGTGAAGTCGGGGATCGGGTCGGTGGGCCGCATTTCTCCCGGCGGAAGTCCGTCAGATTCGGCTCCGATTTCACCGCGACCTTTAAAACGACCTCTAAAGTGCCCGGATTGCGCTCTCGCCGACCCTCGCGGACCCCTAACCTTGTTTCCGAGGGTGGATTCTACCCCTGAAACGCTCCAATCGCCTCCTGGGGGCACCACAGCCCAATTACGCCCCTGCCATCCTATGATTTAAATCAGCACTCGAAAATGAACAAAGTGGTTCCAACCTTCAGTCCTCAAGCGCAATCAGGGCAATCTAAAACAGCCGGTCCGCCGACAATAGAAATCCAAAATGCCGTTGTCGTGGCAATGGACAGCGTGGCCAACAGCGTGCAACTGTGTTTCGTCGCCGGCCAGCTACTCCACGAAAAGAAAAAGGCTGTCGGCGACGGTCAATTTGAGGCGTGGCGGAATAAGCACTTGCCTGGCTTGAAAGACCGCACTGCCAGGCGATGGGCGAGTGCGGCGGAGAATGTTTCGAGAAGGCTCCCGCCGCCCGATGGCATTCCTCCCGTCAGCGTTATTCTTTCGAGTCCCAAAGACGAGCTTTCCCCGGAGGCGCTCAAATATAAAAACGCCTGGCTTCAATTCGTCGGCAACTCGACTGTCGCCGGCGCGGCAGCCGGGCTGTTCAGTGGCGGCGAGGCCGACGCGCTCAACGGCATTCTTACCGGAGGGAATCCGGACGGCGCTCTGGGCCGCAGAGCCTACGAAGTTTACGCCGGCAGGAACCTTGCACGGTTTACAAGTTTTTTGAAACGCCGGAAATACATCGAACTCACTCAGGCTCAAACGGACTTTATAAAAAGGGTGATGGAAAGCGAGATGGAACGCTGGCCGCGTTGGTGCCTGGAGGCGGCCAGGAAAAAAGCCAGCAAGGAATTAAAGATGGGCGAGCAGGAAAGGCTCGCTCGCCCTCGATGAGCGCTGGAATTGGCAGCGGCGAAGGCTTCAAGGTGGACCAGCTTTTAAAAGCTGAAGAGCGGGCCGGGATACTGCGCCAGTATCAGCAACTGATCGCTTCCGGCATATCTTCGCGCCAGGCGTCCATGCAGTTGAAAAAATCCCCGTCCTTTTTTCACGGCGTCAATTGCCCTTTAGAGAGATTCAAGCGCGACGGCCTCGCGGGCCTGGTGCCGGCGCCGCGCGAAGTCCCCGCGCAATTTCAAGTCCCCGATTGGTTCATTCCGGCTGGCCGCTTCTTCTATTGCTGTTCAAATTATCGTCGCCACGGCGGGTCTGTCCCGGAAGCCGTCCGCCGAACAATTAAGCTGCCGTCGCTCCCGTCCGGATGGACGAAAGGCCATGAAAGAGAATTTCTTAGGCTTCTGAAGCTGTCCAAGGTCCCCGACTGCCCCGCTGATCTGCGCGAAATAATCTCAGAACGTCAGCGGACGGGCCGAAAGCTTGTCCCCGAGCGCATTGCGAAGGCAATCACAGTACCCCACACATTGATTCATCTCCGGCGTTCGCCGCGCGATTGGGCATTAGAAACTCTCTCCGCGCCAGGAAGCCAGCGCCGCTGCCGTGGCCCCGACGGCGCAAGAGTGATAATGGAGCCGGGCCAGTGGTTCGGCGGCGACGATGCCACGCCGGGAATCGCGGTGTGTGTCCCGTGCGATGAGGTAGTCACGCCT
>JBOHXA010000732.1:0-3189 GCA_050737335.1 Limisphaerales bacterium
TTTACTGGCACGCTCGCGATGAACATCAATTGCAGCAGCTCAATTCGCTCCCGCATGTCGCCATCAAAGGAAAATGGAATTTGCGCCATTCCGCCGACGGCCCCTTCATCGAAGGCTTTATCAAGAATATCGGCAAAGTCCCCGCTATCCAGGTTCGTCTCACCCTCCGAGATTCCGAAACCAAGAAACGCATCCTGCCCGCCTTCTACAATGACAATTACATCTGTCTGCTCCCCGGCGAATCCCGCAGATTCCGAATCGAATTCCGTGAAGGTCGGGCCGGTTGGGCCATTGCTACCGGGAAACACCCCGAAATCACCCTCGATGGCTGGAACATAAAACCCTCCGTGCTAAAATGAAAAACAAAAGCCTGCGACACGTGGAAACCGGCCATCCCCCGCCGTCGTATAACTCGCTGCACTTTACGACCAAATTCAAAACCACCGTTGTCGTTACCAACCATCGGCCGACAATTCTCCCTCTTCCAGCGGGAGAGGGCCGGGGTGAGGGAGGACTTATAATTCGCCAGGCGACACTTGCTTGTCGGCTCCTCACGTTTTTTAACGTTTCAACCCTCGCCTTTCTCCTCGCTTTCGCCTTCGCAATTACGGCCACCGCCGAAGTCCCCGGCCAATTCCGCCCAAAGCCCGTCCTCCATCCCACCGAAAAATGCGGCGCCACCGGCGACGTCGTCGAACCCCCCGACGAATTCCCCGTCTCCCGCGCGCCCCTGGTCAACACCGCCCATCGCAAACCCAAACTCGCCAATCCCGGCCAACCCACCCTGAACGGAAACGAACTGGTCTTCAATGCCGGCTGGGAAATGATCGAAGCGCCCAAACTCCACGCCGATGGCTCGATTCTCTCCAAACCCGGCGTGGACACCAGCGATTGGTACGACGCCACTGTTCCCGGCACCGTCCTGACCACCCTCGTCAATGAAGGCGTTTATCCCAACCCCTATTTCGGTTTAAACAATCGCCTCATTCCCGATTCGCTCAATAAACAGGACTACTGGTATCGCACCCAATTCACGCTCCCGCAAAACTTTTCCGGCCGCCATCTCACTCTCCAATTCAATGGCATCAACTATTACGCCGAAGTCTGGTTCAACGGCCAATATCTCGGCCACATCACCGGCGCGTTCATCCGCGGAAAATTTGACGTCACCAGCCTCGCCCATCCCGACGGCGAAAACGTTCTCGCCGTCATGATCGCACCGCCGCCAGACCCAGGCCTCCTGGCCGAAGAATCCGTCAAATTCGGCCCGCGCGAAAACGGCGGCAAACTGTGTCTCGACGGCCCCACATTTCAGTGCAGCGAAGGCTGGGACTGGATTCCGCCCATTCGCGACCGTGACTCGGGCATTTGGCAGGACGTCATTCTGCGCGCCACCGGGCCCGTGACCATCGAAGACCCGCAAGTCATCACCAAATTGCCGTTGCCCGACACATCCAGCGCCCGGGTGACCGTAAAGACGGACTTGCAAAACCTCTCTGATTCGGTTCAAACCGGCACGCTCGAAGGTTCATTTGAAGGCGTCGAATTTGAGCAGCCGGTCACGCTGCAACCCGGCGTAACCACCAACGTCTGTTTCGCTCCAAAAGATTTTGCCCGACTCATCGTCGGGCATCCCCGCCTCTGGTGGCCCAACGGTTATGGCAAACCCAATTTGTATCATTTGACGCTCAAATTCGTGAGCGACAGCGGTGACGAATCCGACCACGCGGCCCTCCGCTTCGGCATCCGCGAAATGAGTTACGAACTGGAACTCAAAAAGCCGGACGGCAACTACGAACGCGTGGAATACACGCCGTTGCTTCTTCATGGAGACAAGCCGGTCATTGACAATCGCCGTTACACCATGATGTACGGTCCCGAAAATACCGCCCGCCGCGCCGCCGCCATCCGCGCCGCGCATGGCAAAGTTCCAACCACACCGTTTCATTGGGGCCAGGACCAGCAAACCGTTCCCGGCATTTGGCCGGGCATGGAAGATTCACCCGCCCTCAAGCCCGCCACCGATACCAACATGGGCATGTATCTCGTCATCAAAGTCAATGGCCGCCGCATCGAATGCGTTGGCGGCGATTGGGGCATGGACGACGCCATGAAAAATGTCTCGCGCGAGCATCTGGAGCCGTACATCCGCCTCGAACACGACGCGCACCTGAACATCATTCGCAATTGGGCCGGCCAAAGCACGTCCGAAGTCTTCTACGACCTCTGCGATCAATACGGCATCATGGTCTGGAACGAATTTTGGATGAACACCGAAACCTGGGACTATACGCCGGTGGATCACGCGCTGTTCCTCCGCAATTGCGAAGACACGATCAAGCGATTCCGCAACCATCCCTGCATCGCCCTGTGGTGCCCCCGCAATGAAGGCGTCCCGCCCGAAGACGTCAATCAGGCCCTTGACCGCATGGTCCGCGACCTCGACGGCACCCGCTATTACCAGCCCAATTCCCGCCTGATTAATTTGCGCAGCAGCGGTCCCTGGGGAAATCTTCCCCTCGACCAATATTTCCACAACGTGAACCAGGGCTTTACCACCGAACTCGGCGCTAGTTGCCTTCCCTCCGCCGAAGTCATGCGCTCCATGATGCCCGCCGCTGACCTCTGGCCGCCCGGCGACGACTGGACCTACCACAACATGCACGCCCATTGGGCCGGCGTCTCCGATATCAAATCCACCTTTGAACGCATCACGACGCGTTACGGCGCGCCCACCGGTCTCGATGACTGCTGCCGCAAGGCCCAAATGCTCAACTACGAAACTTATCGGGCCATCATCGAAGGCTTCAACAGCCGCCTCTGGAATGACACCAGCGGCGTTATCATCTGGATGACCCATCCCGCGTGGCCCAGCCTCGTCATGCAATTATATACCTGGGACTACGACCCCACCGCGTCCCTCTTCGGCGCAATGAAAGGAGCTGAGCCGGTTCATATTCAAATGACCCTGCCCGAATGCAAAATCCAGGTCATCAATCACCGCGCCGAACCGCTCCAAAATGTCACCGCCAGCGCCACCATCTACGATTTGTCCGGCCATTCCGAACAATCCACAAACGAAACACTCACCGCCGCGGCCGGTGATTGCACCGATGCCTTCACCCTCGATTTTCCCGCCGCTGGCGCCCATTTCGTGAACCTCGAACTGCGCGACAGTCATGGAAAACT
>JBOHXA010000733.1:0-12165 GCA_050737335.1 Limisphaerales bacterium
CGTGTAGTTTGTGCCGGCGATGACGTTGGGGATTGTGAAGAGGCCATTGCTTCCGGTTTTGGCCCAGAACTGGCAGGTTTTCATCCATTGCTGAAAATCGTACGTCCTGGTTGAGGTCGAAGGTTGCTGTATGACTCCCACCCACAAGTTCGAGGCGCTGGCGTTGGGATTATCCGCGTCGTCAATGGCCATTTGTCCCGAGAGCACGCCACGCTGGGAAGCAGACGCGTAATTGGAATTGGTAAACCACGCATACGGCCATGCGGTCCCTTCAGCCGCCGCCTGCGCCAGCGCATCCGAATAAAGCGCCTGAGCAGCCTGGTTCGTTGATGTGATGGTATTGGTAATGTTGTTGCAATAAATAAAATAAGGTCCATAGACCTTGGCCCAAACTTCTCCGTTGGTCCAATTGCAATCGGTGCCCGCGCTTCCATAATGGCTGCTTTCGAAATAATTGAGGATGGTGGTTCCGATATGCGACATGAGGTCGCGTTTCATAGGGCCGTCACTGTAATACTCCGGGCTGGCGGTGACCTGCCAAAGGCCGACGTTTGCGCCGCCCGCGCCGACGCTGCTCCAGCCCCAGACCCTCTGAACACCAAAATCGGCGCTATATTTGTATTTATCCTCGTATCGCCCTTCGTAAATGCCATCGGTCCACAAGGAACATTCAACCGGCGCGCCAAACACGCCTGAACTGCGGGCGCCCGGCTGCACTTCCATGAGCTTATTGCGGGCGCTGTCCACGCTCATCCAATTAAAAATAGCGCCGGCGTAGATATTATCCCGCGTTTCGCCCATGGACATGGCGGCGTCCTGGCTTCGGTGGATAAAAACTGCCGTGACATAAAAACCAGGTGAACCGCGGAGCATGGAAAAATGGACATCCATTTCACCGTTCGTGGCGGCGTTGCTCAATAAATCCATTTCACAATAATTGCCGGTGTTGGCGGCGACTGAATAATTGAAGGTCCCGTCGCCGAATCCACCTGTTTCCCAATACAATTTTCCGCCGTCTGTGCCGTTGGCCAGCAATTGGTTGGTAACGGTTATGCCGCTATTATTGTACGCGTAATTGATTTGGCTGATTGTCGCGCCGGAAGTCGCGCAGAGGATCGAAACGATGCCATTGGCCATGGTCACCGTGCCATTGCCATTATTGACCATTGTAACGGGCGGGCCGGCGCCGGAGCCGCCGCCCGGAATGTTGGCGGCGGCCCAAAAGGCGGCGGTAAGGAATGTGAGTGCTATGGAGCCAACCGATAGAAAACGCACGGATTACCTGGGTTTATCGTGATGTTGATGCTGGTGGCCGATCCACTGCCCGGCATATCCACCCAATTTGTCCCCAGACCGGTCTGCAATGAATTCGTTTGCACTTGCAGTATGTCGCCCAGATAGTCCGAAGGCCAGGTCAACGTCAAGGTAGTCCCACTGACAGTAAAGGAGATTTTGGGAGGAATGGTTGGGAAGGTTGTTCCACCGTTGGTCAAGGTAATGGAACCGTTCACCGCGAGATAGTTCTGCCAAATGTAATTGGTTGTGCCGGTGGGATCGGTTGGCGGCAGCGTTACCGAGGCAAAACCGGAAACCGGATGGCTGAACAAGGTGAAGGAGGCGCCGTTGGTCAGTCCCGGACCTATATTTGTAACAACCAGCGTGGCGGTCGGGCTAATGGTGAAGGACGGCGCCGACAGGAAACCGGAAGAGACCGCGTCGGTGCTGTTGAGATTCATTGTGATCGCGCCAGCGAGGGTCGCGTTACTGGTCACATTGAAGGCGCCTGTTGGCAGGCCCACAGCCAAGGTCGAGCCTTGATCTGCTTGCAGGAAGCCATTGAGAGTTCCGATACCGCCGAGGCTCCGGTTGGTTACGACTTCGAATGTGCTGTCCACGACGACCTCCTGAGTGGCGCCGTTATCGAGAGTAACGCTCAAGTTGCTGATGTATCCCATGTCGCTGGCATCCAGAACGGCATTGGGCGCGGCAATGATAACATTTGTGGAAGAGGTTAAATTTACCGGGGCATCGAGCGCCAAGGTGCCGTTGCTGACTGTGGTTGAGCCGCTGTAGGTGACGATGTCAGGTTCATAGGCGATTTCAGTTATATAGAAGCCTGAATTGGTATCTAATACACTGTTCGTCAAAAGGACGCCGCCGCAATTCAAGGTGAATGTGCCTGTACCGACCTTCAGCAAATTGTTCGTATCCACAATGCCGCCGGAATAAGTGCAATTGGAATTGATGCCGCCAATTTCGAACGTGGCATTGACTGCGCCGGCGTTGGCGCCCCCGGTTCCGGCGCCCTCGAGCTGGCAACTGGAATCCCCGCCGGACAACGCTCCAATCGGGAAGACGCCGGCGGGCGTGCCCGCGTTTATGGCGCCGAAGTACATATCCACGTTGGTGGTCATGACCAGGGTGGCGTTGGGCAAGCCATTGGTCTGGCCAAAGCCGAAATTACCGTTGCCCGCAGTCGTGGCTGACATAATTAGCTGGCCTGAAAAGCCGGACCAATCACCGTCCACGCCGCCGCGAACATAGATTGTGATGTAGTTAAGCATTCCACTTCCAATGACTGAACTGTTGACAGTGCCGCGTTGCGTGCCATAGACGGTGGCTGTCTGGCCAGCCGGAACGATGAGGGTATTCGTCAGGGGCGTGTAGGTTGGCACAGTGCTGCCGCTTGCGCCGGCAACGGTCAATATGGCATTTGTGCCCAGCAAGGTGATCGGGCCGGTCCCAGGCGCCAATTGGCTTTCATTGATATTGATTGCCGCATCGCTGCCAGGCGTGCCAAGAACGACGGAGCCATTGCTGATCACCATGCCGCCGCTGAACGTGCTGCTGGTTTGCCTGCCGGTGAGATAATTCGTCGTGGGATTAAGCGTCAGGATTCCCGGCCCGGTCACAAACAGCCCGGTCTTTGCACCTGTCGTTCCATGGTCCATAATCTGGCCATTATAGGTGCTGGAAGCGGCCTCATCCACTGTCAATATGTTCGTTGTGCTGGTGGCCGTCGAACTATTGGTGATGATTCCATTAACGTTGTTGGCCAGGCCGGAGAGGCCGTCGAGTGTCAAATTAAATCCGCTCAAATCGAGAACGCCGGCAAAGGCCCCGCCGCCATCGAGATTTAAAATTCCCGCCGCGCCGGGCGTATTATTTGCGTTAGGCAATTGGTTGTTGGCCTCAAGTTTGACCACGCCGTTGCTAATATAGGTCTGGCCCAGATAGCTCAAGGCGCTGCCGGCCAACGAAAGCGTGCCTGGTCCGGCGACTGCGAATGTTCCTGAGCCGCTGACATCATAGGGGAAGGAGAACGAACCGGATTCGTCGAGCACCAACGCGCCGTTGTTCGTTACGGCGGAAGTAGCGCCAAGGCTGCCGGAAGCATGGCCATTGCCAACCTGCAATGTGCCCTGGCTAATGGTCGTCGGGCCGGTATAACTATTATTCGCGGTTAATACGACCGTTGCGTTTGCATTTTCGGTAATACTGCCCGTCCCGCTGACCGATCCGGCCACGATGTGCGAAGCCTGGTCGCCCTGTTGAAAGACCAGCGCGCCATTGTTGGTCACATTTCCGTTGCCGATATCTCCGGCTGCCCCATTGCCGACCTGCAATGTTCCATTTTTAATGGTGGTTGGCCCTTGATAGGTGTTGGCCGTCTCGACAATCAACGTTCCTGTGCCGTCTTTTACGAGGGAAGCTGATTGACCCGCGATATTGCCGCCGCCGTTGCCCGTTCCATCGGCAAACGTATAGGTCGGCACCACTGTATTACTAACGGTAACAACGCCGGGGGCTAACGCCGCCTCGAGATTAACGGTGTAATTTCCGCTGGCGGAATCATTGAATGTCACCGCGTCACCATTGGTATAGGCCCAGGGAGTTGCGCCATTGAGCCAATCCAACGTGCCGGCAAAATCCCAGGTGCTGCCTGATCCGGACCAGGCCAGGTTATCTTGAGCGAGCGAACCAACCAGCAACTCGATTTTTCCGGAGGAATTGATGAGCGTGCCCGACTCATCGGCGCCCGCAAAATCATACCCTGTCAAAGTGAGGGTGCCGGGCGAGCCGGTCAAGGTCCCGGAATATGTAATGAGGTTGTACGCGCCAATGGGCAATGCCCCGATGACATTCACGTTTACGGCGCCCCCAGTGATTGTCAAGTCGCCCGTGACGGCGATGACGTCATTCGAGGTGGCCGCCAAAGTCATATTCAGTGTGCCGCCGTCAACGGCCAAACCACCGTTTATATTCAAAGTGCCGGTCAAGCCGCCAGCCGCGGGCATGCACGTGGTCGAGGCTCCGACGGTCACAATGCCATTGACCTGGCCAACGCCTTCAAGCGTCTGGCTGACCTGCGAGCTCAACCAAAGATTGACACCGCTGGTGGCGCTGTCCAGGACCGCGCCGCTGTTCACGATGATTGCGGCACTGTTGGTCAGGTAGGTGTTAGCGCCCAGGGCGAGCGTACCCTGATTGACGACGGTGTTTCCGGCGTAGGTATTCGTTCCATTCAGCGTGAGCGTCCCCGCGCCAGTCTTGGCAAGGCCGCCGACGCTGTTATTGCCAATAGGGTTGGCAAAGTTGACCGTTGATCCGGCCGTATTGATTGTCCCGCCGCCGGCGTTCAAATTCACCGTCCTGGTGGAAATGTCATCCGCGTTCCCGTTGTATTCAAGCGCGCCGCCGCCAAAGTTGATGGCCCCGGCGCCGAGGTTGGGCAGCGCGGTGAAAATCACGGCGCCGTTGTTGATGTCAATTCCGCCCTCAAAAGAATTCGTCGTTTCCAAAGTGACCGTGCCGGAATCCGTTTTGATAAACGCGCCCGCGCCGCCGATGTCGCCGGCCCCGGATATGATGTAAGTGTTGTTCGCATTACTGACGGTGACGGACGATGGGGTAATAAACTCATTCAACGTCACCGTAATTGGAGAGGGGCCCGGCGCGCCGTCATCAAAGATAACGTTGTCGCCGAAAGAGCCGAGCTGTTGATAGGTCGTTGTATTGCCCAGCGGATCGAGCCAATTGGCCGTTTGGCCGACGTCCCATGTTCCATTGCCCGTATTCCATGCAATGGGTTGGTCCACGTTTGTGACGACAACATCAATTAATGAGTGCGTCACGTCATTGGACAAATATCCAAATATATGAGGGGGAAGGGTCAGAGAAGATAAAGCGGAGGAGCCCGCGCCTCTGAGCGTTCCGGCGTAACTGATCAAGGGGAAGGTTCCCACGGAACAACTTCCGCAGAGGAATTGCACATTGACCGGGCTGTTCAGGGTCAAACCGTTAATGTTGGTGAGCGTCAATGCGGGCGCGGTCGCGCTGGGCGCGATGTTGTTGCTGTAGAAGAATTGCATTGTGGCGCCGGCATCGAATGTGACCGTGGAACTGTCATAGCTTTGGCTGTTGGCGGCAATCGCCACGACAATATTTGTGGTACCGCCAAAGAAAGTGGTTGGCGCGTGGTTTGTGGTTCCGCTCGATTGGGCAAAAGTGCCTCCATAGACGTTGAGAGGGCCGGTGTTGACCGAGCCGATGCCATCAATTTCAAGTGTGCCTTCGTAGATTTTTGTTCCCCCGGTATAGGAGGCTGAACCCTGTACTTGCATTGTTCCAATTCCAATTTTCACGAGCGACCCGGTCCCTTGCTGATTGATGTTGATGTTGGGTTGAACAATGAGCGACGCCGCGGGATCGTTTTGATAAATAAGAAGGTCCTGCTGGCCCCCGTTGCCTATACGGAAATTGCCAACAGTGCCTCCGCTAACTCCTCCGTTGTTGATCAACATCGGAGAATTGGCGTCGCCCGTGGTGCATAGGACGGCGTTGATGGTGAGCGTCCTCCCCGAGGGAATAAAGACATTCCACGCCGGAATACCCTGAAACAGACCCACTCCACCATTGGGACCGTTAATCGTATTGGTTTGCTGCGTGTCGAAAAGGAGAGCGCCGTAGGTGCGATTGTTGGACAACCGGTCGCCGACGGACACCGGGTTTACCAATTCCAGCACGGTTTCATTTTGCCCATCGCTGGGGGTTGTGCTCGTTGAATTTGGCGTGTAAAGCCCACTAACGGTTGATCCTGGAACAAGCTGAAAACCTGAGGAACCCGATACTTCCGCCACAAAGTCGGTGTCATTAATGGTGGCGAAGAAGTTATTTCCGTAAGTGCCGCCGAGCATGGCGTTGGGGGCGGTGTCCACGTTATTGACCGCAACGCTTCCGTTGGTGGTGTAAATTGTCGTCGTGCCCGGATCGAAATACATGCGCACCACGCCGCCTTCATTTCTGGAAAGGACGCCGTCAATGTTCAGGGTCTGGCCGGAAGCAATCTTCCAATTCTGAACGCCGTTGATGACGAGATTGTTGCTTAAGGTAAGACTGACGGTGGCGCTGGACATGTCCAGACCGTTCAGACCAACAACGCCAACTTCGCCGTTCGTCAACGTATTTCCGTCCGCAGCAATAACGACAGGCCCCCCAGGATTTAGAATTTGAATGCCCGCCCAGGCAAGATCGGCGCCGAGTGGTTCGGGCTGGGGCGTGCCCGAACCGCTGTTCCAAACGGCGATATTGTTGGCGCCGGGCACAACGGTCCCCTGCCAATCGGCGGGCGTGGCCAGGCTGGTGTAGCTATTGGCCTTGTCAACGGTGGTCTGGGCGAGGGCACTGGCGGCGGCGCCGGCAATGCTTGCGGCGGTTGCGAACAACAACACTTGCCTTGACAGGGTTTGCAGAGGAGCAGGAAGGGAAACGTGCATCGGGGTGGTTTTCATAGGCATACGACGGGATTCAACACTTCAATCGTCAGCGCGAGCAGGAACTCCAACGTTGACGTGATACATTTTGCGCTCAAGTTTTCTTTCAATTCAAGACTATTGCCGTCACTGTCGAAAAAGAGCAGCCTGCGACAAAAGAGGCTCAACAATAACGGGCTTTTCAATTAATGTATCAAACGGGCGGAAAATGAAAATCGCCAATACTGGTGATACCAGTTGGATGAGGGCTTCGTCGTTCGGCGCTATCCACGAGGAATATGCGCGCGCCTCACTCCTGGCCTCAAGGCGCTGGTTTCAAGTTCTCCCACCGGACGTTCCATCTTCCATTGTCGGGGAAGCCGGGAGCATGACGGCGCGGGGCGCCGTTCCATCCGGCGGCCATGAGAGCGACGGAATAGAGCAGACCGCCGTTCGCGGGTAAATAAATAGTCAGACCGGGGCGCTGATAGACCTGGCCGTTCAGGGCGAAGTGGTTTTTGGGCGTGTCCATGAGAAGCGCATCAATGGCGCGATCGGGTTCGCCCAGGCGGGCCGCCGTCATGGCGATGGCGGGATAATCCCAACCCCAGGTTTTGCTCCAATTCCAATTTTTCCAAATCCAATCGAACGTATTGGACATGATCTTCAGGTCCACGCCGGGGCCGGGAAAAAAACTGAGCGCATCCAAAACCGCGGGATGATCGGCGTTCCACTTCGGGTTGGTGTACGAATCCGGAGTGGTTTCGGTGAACAAATACTTTCCATCGGCCACCGGCAACGGAGCGAGCCTTTTCAGGACGCGGTCCCATTTCGGGTTTCGGGCAAGGCCGAGCCGTTGACGCCAAAGCTGCGCGGTTTGCAATCCCCAACGCCAATAGGCCAGCTCAAACGTGGGGTTTAATGTTTTGTTTTTCGGAAATATTTCCTGGGCGCACTGGAGCACCGGGCCCAAAACATAACATTCGTTATTTGAGTCCCAGGTTGCAAAGCTCGCCATAAAATCAGCGGTTTGAAAGACGACCGCTTTAAACTTTTCAAGCGTAGCGCGGTCTGGACGGGAACGATAATATAGTTCGGCAAAGAGGATCGGGTGCGGCTGCTGCCAGATAAGAAATGGCCCGACCGGGGAGGGCGATTCAACGCCGCCGGGGCTGGTCATCTTGGGCCAGCGCGCCCCGGCGTAGCCTTGTCTCCGCGCAGTCTTTTGGGCCCGGGGCAGGATTTGCCGATACCAGCCGAGAGATTTCTCCAACAGGGGAAGGCGATCCCACAAGGCGAATTGCGCTTCGTGCCAGAAATACATCTCGAGATGGAATTTTCCTTCCCACGAATTATAAGTGAGCCCCGTTTCGGCCGGCGGATATCGCCCCGCGTCGTTGATCGCCGTGAGGTATTCGGACAAAACAATCCTCCGTTCCAATTCAAACCAGCGTGGATCGGCGCTGCCGGACAAATCAATGGCGCCGCCAGTCCCCCAAAAGCGGTTCCAATAGTTTCGGGCGGCAGATTGCGTTTGCGCAAAGGCCGGCAAATCTTTTGCATCAATATTGGACGGCGAGAAAGCGCAGACGAATTCCAATTGGTCCGCGGGGACGCGCTGATTCGCAAGCGGCGCCCCGTCCGCCGCAGCTCTAGCGAAGGTAGATGCCACTTCGAATTGATGTTTGGACAACTGTTTGAGCTTGAGTGTCATGCTGCCGCTCCAACGCGCCGCCGCATAGTATGTGTCGTGATCCAATTTGCGGAAGAAATCGGCGGATTTTGAATCCACGTGAAGCAACGTGGTACTGTGCGCGTCCGGATGGTTCCAATCGGCGGTTTTTACATCGCCGGTGCCGTAGGGGAAATGAATTTGAATGCCCAACCTCCCCTGCCCTATCAGCGGCGATACCACCCTGACGGCGATGGCGTCCAGCTTTGGATGACACAGCGTTTCGACATCCACCGGTTCACCGTCAAATTTGAAATGGCTAAAGATGCGGCCGGTCCATAAATCCAATGTTTGCCGAATGTCCACAATATCATTTGGCATGGCAGAGGCGCCGTCGGTGTGAGTGAGCAACAATCCGATTTGCGCGAGGTCGAGGCGATGCGGATTATCGCGCAGCCATTTGATCTGAGGGGTCATGTGGTTTCCGGGGACATCGGCATAGGGCACGAGCCGTCCATTCAGATCGGGAAAATCCGTGAAATGAAACGCACTCATGCTCCAATGATTTGGATTTGGCGCGGTGTGCCAACCCCAATCCGATAACGTGCCCAACGGCGTGGTGTTGTCAAACGCCTCCGGAAACGTTTGCAGGCCTGTGGCGTCCACTGTGAAACAGAATCCGCCGTTCCCGACGGAGAGCGGGTTTGAGGGATCAAACCGGGTCAGGACGACATTATGCCGTTTCACCAGAGCCAGGCGATCAATGGGCGCGGCGGTCGCGGCGAAAATGCAAATACAGAAGAGAGAGGTGAGCGCGAACCGTGATCGGATTTGCATAAATTGCGGCACTATACCGCCTGACAACGATGGAAAGCAATTCGGAGAAAGATGTGCCCGAGGTTATCCAAAATTTCCGGTTTGTCCTATTGGGGATGCGACGAAAGCCAAAATTCGATGTTCGAGGCCTGGGGATTGCCGGGGTCCAGTTGCAAAACCTTCAAATACTCGGCGCGGGCGCGGGGGACGTCGCGCATTTTTTGGTCATAGAGATTTCCCAGTTCGAGGTGCGCGCGGGCGTCATTGGGATCTTGCGCCAAAATTTTTCTGAGTTCGTTCATGGAATCGGTAACGTAACCGGCGGCGTTGAGCGCGAGAGCGAAACTGTAGCGGGCATTGGCGGAATCGGGCTGGATGGCCAGCGCGGTTTCAAAGGCGGCCAGCGAGAATTGATAATCGCGGAGTTCACAGGCCATGACGCCACAGTTATATTGGGCTTCGAACCAGGCCGGATCGAGGCTGGCGGCGCGTCGGTAATACTCGAGCGCATCGGGGAATCTGCGTTGGGCTTCATAATCGCGAGCGCGAGTGAACATCCCGGAAGCGGCGCGGCGATTTCCGGGGGAAGGTTTTTCCGGCGAGAGAAACAGGTATCGCGGGAAGACAGGCGGCTGGGCCTGGACGGCGCGAACGGGCGCGGGCGAGGGCACGGGGTTTTGAGGTTCCAATGGGGTCACCCGGGTAGCGGCGGGCGAGGCGGCACTGTGAAACCAATGAAAAATCCCGCCGGATTGGTTCGAGGGCGGAATTGGCTGGATGGACCTATAGCGTTCGGGTTCGGTTGCAGGGGTGGGAGCAGAGAAGGACGGGGCGGCGGCAGTCCTTGGTTGCGGTTGCACTTGAACCGTCTGGTTATCCTCCGATTGGTCTGGTTCGGTGTTGGCACGGGCCAGTTCAGTTTGACGTTCCTTGTATTTTTGCCGTTGTTTCGGGGGCGCAAACCTTGGAGATGACTCCGACGCCTCCTCTGTGGAGGGTCGCCGTAACGGCGGATTTGGAGGGGTTTGCCGCCGCGATGCCGCGCTCACTGGCACGGGCGGTTCCATGCTGTTGACGATTGCGTTGACCTCGTCCCAATGGGATGGGCGTGGCTTGAGGGCCAGATAGGCGCGATACTCATCCAGAGCCAGCCGATCATTATGGAGATATTCATGCTCGACGGTCGCCCAATTCAGAATGGCCGGCCCGAAATCCGGATGGTGTTGGACGGCGGCTTGAAAAAATTTTTCGGCTTCATCAACGCGGCCACGGTCCATGCGGGCAAGACCGAGGCCGTTCAAGGCTTCGGCATTATTGGGATTCCAATACAGGGCGGTGCTGAAACTTTTTTCGGCGGGCAGAATATCATGCGTGCCGAGCTGTGCCATGCCCAGCTTAAGCCAGCCATCAGGCTGATTGACCTTTTGCAGGGTAAAGGCGGTAAATTCCCCGACAGCTTTGTCGGGCTTATCCTCCTGCATCCATAGACAACCCAGATTATAATGCGCCTCCATCAGATCGCGGTCCAGGTCCAAGGCACGCTGATAGGCTTTGGCCGCGTCATCCAATTGTCCGATATGCTGATCGGCCACACCCAGATAATTCCAGGCCTGGGCGTTGGTGGTCATGTTCCGTGTGGCCGATTCAAATTCGGCGGCGGCGTCTGTGTAATCGCCTTTGTCCAGAAGTTTTTTTCCTTTGAGAAGGGCGCGGGTGCCGGCGGGGCTGCAACCGGCGAGCGCCAGCGCCAAGGCAAGAAAGAATAAAAAGCAAAATCCGCGGGATTCATTTTTCGTGCTGAACATTTGCGCAGGTGGTAATATCCAAACTTTGACGTGTCAACAAACACACTGGTTCAATTACTATCGGTTTTATTATGCCTGCCTGCTTTGGGAATTCAAGCTGGAACGCCGCCTATTCCGCAGGGCAGCCCGGAGGCGCGCGTCATCATCGTGCAAAATCCGGACGCCGTTTTGAATTTTCAGGCTGACGACGCGGTTGTCCAGGCGATGGTGGATCGCGGGATAACGAATTTAACCGGCCAAGCCACGGTGACGGGCGCGTGGCGCTCACTGGTGTCGAGGGACGACGTCATCGGGATCAAAGTTTGTTCGGCGGCGGGCGAAATCAGCGGCACGCGCCCCGCCGTGGTTGCGGCGGTTGTGCGCGGATTGGTCCGGGCGGGTCTGTTGCCGTCGCGAATCATCATTTGGGACAAGCGGGCGGAGGACCTGCGCGCGGCGGGATATTTCAAGCTCGGCCAGGAGTTGGGAGTGCGCGTGGAAGGGGCGGTGCAGGCTGGATACGATCCGACAAATTTTTATCTGCCGGACAGCGCGATTATTGGGAATCTGGTTTATGGTGATTTGGAGTTTGGAAAGAAGGGGGAAAACGTAGGTCGCAGGTCTTTTGTGACGAAGATTCTTAGTCACGAGGTCACGAAAATCATCAGCATCGCTCCCCTGCTCACCCAGCCATCAGCCGGTGTCTGCGGCCATCTCTACAGCATGGCCTTTGGCAGCGTGGACAATACAATGCGCTTCGAGAACGACCCGGACCGTTTGGCCGTTGCCGTGCCGGAAATCAACGCGCTGCCGTCTGTAGGCGATCGTGTGGTACTGAATATTACCGACGCGCTCATCGGCCAATATGAAGGCGGGGCGAGCGTGGAATTGCATTATTCCACAGTTTTGGACCAACTATGGTTCAGTCGAGACCCTGTGGCGCTGGACACTCTGGCGATCCGCGAACTGGCCCGCGAACGCGAGGCTGCGGGAGCGTGGGGCTTTCCGCCTGACATGGAAATCTACACCAATGCCGTGCTGCTCCAACTTGGAGTCACTGACATTTCGCAAATGAAGATTGTGGAGGAGCAGTAGTTTCCGTTCGTTGGACGGTTGGCTGCGGGCTGGACGGCGAGCGAAG
>JBOHXA010000734.1:0-1814 GCA_050737335.1 Limisphaerales bacterium
ATCTGTTCCATCGCCTGACAATGGAGGAACTCAGGGGTAATGGTGACCATGGAATAGGGTTTAATGGCTTGTTCGTAGCATTTCACGGGCTGCGCTCTTCATACGAAGCACTCGCCAACGAATTCTCTCCTGGGCGGCGCGGAATGTGACCGCAACGGCCGTCTGTATTTCAAATTAAGGCACTACCCGTTTTCGTACTTCACCACGGTTCCCTTTTTTCATTTCAAATTGCCCAAAAAGGTTTTCGGAAGGGACGTCCCCGGGGGTAAACTCTCCGAATACATGAAAGCATTGGTCGCGGTGGTTATGGCGTCAGCCGCCTTAAACGCATTTGGGCGGATTTATAACGTACTGGATTACGGCGCGAAGCCGGACGGCGGCACATTGGATACGGCGGCGATACAACGGGCGCTGGATGATTGCGGCCAGGCGGGCGGCGGCACGGTGGAATTTCCCGCCGGAATTTATTTAAGCCAGCCAATTGTACTGAGGGGGCCGACCACTTTGAGACTGGACCCCGGCGCGACCCTGCTCGCCGTGACCAACCAGAGCGATTTCATGCGAACGCCCGGGAATTGGCTGAACGCAACGAGCAGCGGCGACTTTGTTCCATTCATCAGCGGCAAAAATTTGAAGGACATCATCTTCACAGGCGGAGGCACAATTGACGGCAACGGGCGCGTGTGGTGGCCGGAAGCGGAAAAGGCGCGCGAACGCGTGCCCGGCTATACCCTGCCGCGGCCAAATCTGGTGGTATTGCAGCGTTGCAAAGACGTGGCGCTCGAAAATATCACCCTCCAAAATTCGCCAAAATTTCATTTTGTGCCGGATGACTGCCAGGACGTTGTGGTTTCCAACGTCACCATCCTGGCGCCGGAACACGCGGCAAACACGGACGCGATTGACCCCAGCGATTCCCGGGACGTTTTGATTACCCGATGCCGCATAGACACGGGCGATGATAACGTGGCAATCAAGGCCGGGCATCGGGCGCCGGGCCGGAAATTTGCCAGCGAGGACATCACGATTTCCGATTGCCTGTTTTTGCACGGTCACGGCGTGTCCATCGGCAGCGAAACGTCGGGAGGCGTCCGGAATGTGACTGTGACCCATTGCGATTTTGATGGAACGGAGAATGGATTGCGGATTAAATCGCAACGGGGCAAGGGTGGCCTGGTGGAAAATATCGTTTTCGAGGATATTCGCATGACCAATGTGAATCCAGCAGTGACGTTTACCTGCTATTACATGGCCAATTCAGCCGGGGACCCCGTGCAAAGGTCCGCTCCGGAATTGGATACAGCGCAACGGTTCACGAAGGAAACGCCGGTTTTTCGGGATATTTACGTTCGCAATCTGACCGCCAGTTGCGAGCGCGGGGCCGGAATCATCATGGGCCTGCCCGAGAGCGTGATATCAAATGTTGTCTTTCGAAACGTCAAGATTTCAGCGATCACAGGAATGAAGATTGAGAACGCGAAGGGGGTGCGATTTATAAAGTCATCGGTGAGGGCAGAGGAAGGAAGACCGTTTATAATAAAAAATGCGGAAGTGGAGAATCATTAAGCCTTTGAACGGAACAGTTTTTGAACGGCGCAAAGCGATTTCGCATCCAACCTGCAACTCCGGCGCACAATTTGCTGATAGGTTTAAGTGACGCTGGACAAAATAAATGTTTCGTAGGATTATAATGGCATGAGCGATGAGTCAATGAGCAATTTTACCCCGCGGGCGCAGCAAGTGTTGGCGCTTGCGAGAAAGGAAGCTGACCGCTTTAACCACAATTATCTGGGCACGGAGCACCTGCTCCTGGG
>JBOHXA010000735.1:0-1517 GCA_050737335.1 Limisphaerales bacterium
GTGCCGTTGTTCGTGCTGGCGTAATCAAAAGCGATGTTTCCACTGGTTTCATCAAGCCGCCAATAGGCCAGTGGATGGAGCGCCAGCGCCTCCGCCGCATACGGGGAATTCGGACGTTCAGTCGTGAAAACCACGTCGCCGCCGAAGCTCATGCCTAAAGAATTCGATGCCACCAACTGGCAATGATACGTCGTGCCCGCTGAAAGCCCGGTGATGGTTGCATTCACAGGAACCATTGTGTCGGCATTTTGACTGGCGGTGACGTTTCCATAATTGGTGGTCAGCCCCCATTCAAACCAGGTGACTGTCGCGACAGAATTTGGATTGACCAGCCCATTGAGATTTGCGCTGGCGGCAGTCACCGGATTTGCCGGCGTGGTGACGACCGACGCCGCGCCGGGTCTGCTGCCGAACAAGCGCAATTCGCCGATTTGCAGGACGTTGCCCCATTGCGGCGGGCCAAACGTCGCGCGGTAGATTTTGTAGGCATTGGTATTTTCAAGAACCGGGAATCCTTGAATCTGCATGTTGGCCGTCGGTTTAAGAAGATTCACCGAAAGCACATTCGTGAACGTCACGCCGTCGTCCGAACCTTCGAGCGTGAAATTGGACGGTGTGCGGTCGGGAAATTGGCTGTCGTCATCGCCGCCGATGAGTTCGACGCCTTTGACGATGCTGGCGCCGACGGCGGGCGTGATGATCGCAACGGTATTGGCCGTGTCATTCAAGACGACAATTTTATTTGCGTCGCCGCCAACCGCCCGATCCAACAGTGAACTGGCCGGACCAATACCGTTTAGACTTGCGCCGGACGGCACTTGCAATCTCAAAGCGTCCTGAGGCGAAGTAATATCGCCGTAAGACAACAATTCCACTTCGCCGATTTGCATGGAGTTGGCCGTTGCCGGGTCTTGCACCGTCGGGAAAATGACTTTGTAGGCGGCATAAGTATTCGTGTTGGCGAAGTTGAAGGACTGGATGGAATTGGTTGAAACAAAAGGCGGAACGCCATTGCTGGCGATCAAAGTGAAATTGGTTTCGTCCGACGAACCATAAAGCGCGAAGCTGGCCGGGTCGTTTTCCGGCGAACCGGCGCTGATGAGGCTGAGGGCTTGAACGGGGATGTTCGTCCTCGTCGGATAAACGGTAAAACCCATGTTGGTGATGTCGGAATTGAGGTATTCGCTGGAGACGGTTCCGTCAATGGCTTCGGCTGCGCCCCCGACGAATGGCGAATTGGTCGAAGTCGCGGCAATGGAATCCGACGGAGAGATGATGTTGAAATTCGTGGTGGTGACGGCAGCCGAGTTGGTGGTGAACGGTTGGAGCTTGTAAAATTTCACATCGCTCACGCCCACCGGGTCATAAATGGAATCACTTTCCATACTTAGTCGGTAGGCGCTGAAGGAATTGAAGTTGTTGACGACCCATGCGCGCGTTTCGGACCCGTTGTTGAAATTGCCTGAAGCATCGGCGATACTGGTCCAACTGGCTCCGCCGTCGCTGCTGCCGTCAAA
>JBOHXA010000736.1:0-17595 GCA_050737335.1 Limisphaerales bacterium
TGCCTCCTTTTAATCGCACCGCGACATCCATGCCGCGTTGCGCAGGCATTTGAAGCGTGACCGGCGCCGCACCGAGGCGGCGCAGTCCTCCTTCACCAAGCTATGGTGGAGGCGGCGGGAGTTGAAACCTCGCGGCCTCAAATAAACTTTTTCGTCGCCGTGCGCGATAAGTGATAAACCGGTTGTCAATGTTGGTCAATATGCGTGATTGAATATTTCTCTGTCAACCGGCCATCGCGCACGACAACGCACGAAATGACCGATGGTTTGTCCCGTCTTGTCCCGTCCTAAAGCGAAGGGGCGGGGGGTAACTCGCGGTGGCAGGGTGATCTGACTCGACCGATTTATGCGCGTAAAAATTTTATGCAAAAGGGCCATTCTATCCGTCAGGCCAGAATGTATTTTCCGGCTTTCTTCGAGCCGATGCGCTTGACCAGTCCGGCTTCAATCAGAGGCCGCAGCAAATCCAGCGTGCCTTGCTTTGAAATGCCAAGCGCGTCCCACAGTTCTCGCGGGATCATGCTTTTGTGGTCGCGGAGCAACTGCAAAAGCTGCTCCTGCTTCGGGCGCAACACAAGCTTCTGCTTGCCCGGCTGCGCGGAAAGTTTCTGCACGCGCGTCCAGACCCGCTCCAATGTCTGATGCAATCCTTCCGCCGCGTATTCCAGCCAGCCGGTCATATCCTCACCTTCACGGCGCACGGCATCCAACTCCGCGTAATAGCGCGGACGGTTCTCCCAATAAAATTCGTCCACGGAAAAAATGTGGTGCGTGTCAAACCCGCGCCGGTAAAGCTCCCACAACGCCAGCGCGCGGCCGGTGCGCCCGTTACCGTCCGCAAACGGATGGATTGACTCGAAACGGTAATGCACGATGGCGGAACTTAAAACGGGCGACAAATTCGCCGCCTGTTTGTTCCACCATGTCAGCAGTTCAAACATCAAGCCGGATACATCCGATGGCGGTGGTGGCTGATAACGACCAACGCGCACGGCGATGGTGCGATAGCGTCCCGCCGTGCCTTGATCCATCACGTCGCCAGCCATGATTTTATGCAGGCGTAAAATTTCCTCGTGCGTGATGAGTTTTTTGGCGGCGTTCTTCTCGACGAAACGAAGCCCAGCGAAATAATTGACCACTTCTCGCTTGGCGCGGGCGGCGACGGCGGGGATTTCTCGACCTTCCTCCACCGCGCGGACTTGTTCCAGCGTGAGCGGATTGCCCTCGATGGCCGTGGAAGAATGGGTGTTGCGCGTGCGCGTGTCCTTCTGCAATGCCGGAATCCAGCGCACCTGCACCGTGGCGGCCTGGATACGTTCGCGCAACGCGGCAATTTGCTCCACGCGGGCGAGCAGCGCCGGTGTGATGGTAAATTGTGGCTGAAAACTCACGCAGCCAACCTGCGCATGAGTCAAGTGTAAGTCAAGTTTTTAGACAAGCGCCATGGGTGGGCATCCATTTCTGATCTGTCACTTGCAGGGGTAGCTCGCGGTTGGTGCCGTCAATTGTGGTGACGGGTTTAGGTTCGCGAAAATTTTTACAAAAGAACGGCATTTATAGCTGTGCTATGCAGCTTTGAAGACTCTACACGAACTGTCCTGTTTTCGCAGTGCCGCCAGTGCTTCGGTTCACCGGGGAACGGAGAATAACTTGATTGCAATCGAGGCGAAGCCTTCAACTAAACGCAAGGACTGCCTGGCGAACGAGGATTGCTCCTGTGATTGTTGCAAACTTCGCGCCTACAAGATTGACCTTAATTACACGCATGCTTTCTATGTGATTTTTCCCGTAGGTGACGAATTGAAGAACTTCTCTGATGTGAAGCTCGGCCACTACATCAACGAGATCAAGTGACTGCGCTATTAAATACAGCAGACAAAACCGTGAGGCCCGGCTACAAGCAGACGGAGGCAGGCGTCATCCCGGAGGAATCGGATGCGGGTGGTCTTGGCCGCTTCTGGAGTGTGACGTTTTCCGGCAAGCGTTTGGCTGCGGTCATGTAGCCCGTGACGGCGTCAGGACGCCACTCGCGGAGTTTTTGCATGGCGTGGACGTAGGCGGCGCGGTCAAGGCCGGTGCGCTTGAGGACTTCGCCTTCGGCGTTGGCCAGTTTGGTGAGGATGAATGTGGCTTCTCGCTCGGCGTCAGCGAGATTGCCGAATTTTCGACCGATGAACTTTGGCAGGGTTTTGGGCTGGCCGGTCTTTCTGTCTGTGACCTGGCGCGTCCCCTGGTAGTAGGCAAGGACGTATTCATCAAAGACTTTGCCGGTATGTTCCCACGCGCCGGTTTCGGGATTGCGGACGCGAGACGGGTTTGATTGGTGGTAAATCGTGATTTCGGCGTTGCCTTCTTTGAGGCGTTTGGGGAAGCCAACGGGTTTGCTTACGGGCCTTTTTACTTTCGTTTTCATGCGCGTATTTTCCCGTTGCTTTCCCGTTACGTCAACGTGTTCTACTAAACAACCGTAAAATATGGTGGAGGCGGCGGGAGTTGAACCCGCGTCCCTGGCAAACAAACCAGCCGCGACTACATGTTTAGTCCGAAAAGATTTTCATCGGCGCGATAACGTCCGGACGCGAGTCGCACCACCTAGTCCGCATGCAATTTCCCGGCGCGCCGCGCGCGGTCTCCGCGTCGCACCCCGCCTGCTATGGCGTTCATCCGGCCCAGCAGGCGTCAGCCGGTGAACGTCGCGACAATTAGGCCGCGAGAGCTAATTCATTGTTAGCAGTTTTGTTTTGATCGCTTTTTTACGAGGCCAACGATCATCCTCGACATGCCGCCTCTGGCGCATCTATCAGGTCGAAACCAGTGCGCCCCCTAAGGCCGCGCGATTGATGAGACATCAAACCGGGCAATAATACAATCGTTGAAATCAGCCCGGCAGTCAATGGGAAATCCATTCTCAGACATCGCTAAATCGCCAATGTTCAGGGCTTGGATGGCGGCGCACCGCGGCGGCGGCGCGGCTCTCCACTCCGGGTGTTTCGACGATGCGTTCCGCGGCCATCAGTTTAACCCAGGCATAAAAGACCGCTGTCAGGACTTCCCAATGAGAATTCCCGCCACAAAAACAAGCGCCCCGCCCAGCATTACCTGCAGCAGCGCCGACACCACGGGCGTGTCCATGAATTTGTGTCGGACCCATGAAATAATGCTCAACTCCACGATCACAACGCACACAGCGATGGACGTGGCGGTTTTTACCTCGGGAATCAAATAGGGCATCGTATGGCCAAGGCCGCCCAACGCCGTCATCGCGCCGCACACAAAGCCTCGCGCCCAGGGATGGCCGCGACCGGTCAGGCTGCCGTCATCGGATAGCGCCTCGGCAAAACCCATGCTAATGCCCGCGCCCACGCTCGCCGCCAGGCCCACCACAAATGTTTCCCAGCTATTATGCGTGGCAAAAGCCGCCGCAAAGAGCGGGGCAAGGGTTGAAACCGAGCCATCCATCAGTCCCACCAAACCGGGCTGCACCACCTGCAATACAAAAAGACGTTTGGCCCGCGTCGCTTCGGCTTCGCTCAAGCCGGCGGCGGAAATTTTTTCAGCGGTATCGGCGTGGCCGCGTTCTTCCTCGGCCAGGTCGCCCAGCAATTGGCGGATGCCAGTGTCTGTTGTGCGCCGCGCCACGGCTTCATAAAAACGATACGTTTCCACTTCCATGCTCTCCGCGGTCTTCTGCACTGTTTTCAGTCCCAGCGGCCGCACCAGCCATACCGGACGGCGATGGACAAATCCCCGAATGTCCTGGCGCCGTATCAGCGGCACATGTTCGCCAAAGCGCAACCTGTAAAGTTCGAGCAACCGATGCCGATGCCGGTCCTCATCATGCCGCATCCGTCGAAATTTCGCGGCCTGGTCGGGATAATTCGACTCAATGGCCCCTGCAAAATCTTCATAAATCCTGGCGTCTTCCTCTTCCAGCGAAATGGCCAATGCCAGGATCTCTCGTTCGGTCAAACTATCAAAAGTCCTCATGACAAATTTTTAGTCCATCCTCGTCGTCATCGCCGCCTGCGTTTGAAACGCATTGCCGCAAATTCAAAAATTTCCGCGGCGGCGGGAATTTTTGCGGCCATTGCGGCAAGCCAATAGAAGCCGGCCGCCGCGATCGCCGGACCAAATACCGCGCCAACCTTCAGCGCCAGCGTCGCGTGGCCGAGTTTTTTGTCCCAGAAATTCCACCCCACAAGGGCAATGATTCCCGCCAGCAATCCGAGCCAAGCCAGCCAAAGGGCTGTCCTTTGGAGTTCCTCCATTTCCAAAACGCCCATTTTTTTCCGAAGCGCAAACAGCAGCAACGCCACATTGACGCAGGAAGTCAGGGTATTGGCGATTGCCGGACCGCGTTCCCTTTGATGAAAGGGCACCAGCAGGACAATGGCGATGGCCAGGTTTAACGCCAGGCACACAATGCTGATTTTCATCGGCGTTCGTGTATCGCCCAGCGCGTAAAACGCGCGGGCCAGGATGTTCACCGTCGAAAACATCACCAGCCCCGGCGCAAGATATTCCAGCGCTCCGGCTACCCGCAAGGTCGAATCATGGGTAAATTTGCCGTGCTCGTAAAGCAATCGCACAATCGGCTCAGCCAGGCTCACCAGCAGCGCGGACGAAATTACATTTACGAAAATCAGGGTGGACAATCCGTGCCGCAGCGTTGCTCGAAATTCCGGATATTTTTTTTCAGTGGCCAGGCCCGAAAGGGTGGGGAGCAAATATGTGGCCAGGGAAATGCCGAACATGCCCTGCGGCAATTCCATGAGGCGCACCGCGCCATTAAAGGACGAAACCACGCCCGTCGCCACGAAAAATCCGATTAACTGCACGAAGGCCACGTTGATTTGAAACGCGGCCAGGCCAATCGTCCCCGGGATCATTCGATTCACAACCAGCCGGACCGTTTCGTTGCGCCAGGGAGAAACCCAGCGATACCGGAAACCATCCTTCCAGAGCGTCGGGACCTGAAACGCCGCCTGGGCCACGCCCGCGGCCAGGACGCCGTAGGCGAGCGCAAAAATTTGCGCCGGCAGTCTTTGCCCCGGCCGCAGGTGCGTGCCAAACCGCGGCGCCAGCCAGTACACGGAGGCAATCATCACCACGTTCAGCATGGCCGCGCCCATCGCCGGAATGAAAAAATGGCCGCGCGCGTTGAGCATGCCCATCATTGCCGCCGCCGCGCAAACCAGCAGCATGTACGGAAACATCACCCGCAGCAGCCGCAGCATCAGTTCGGTCTTGTCCGGGAATTGGTGGATGCCCAATGCCGCCGAAATAAGCAACATCACAACGGCAATGAGCAGGGCCGCCGTCACAATCAGGCCCGAAATCACCGCATTGGCGGCGCGCCACATTTCGGCTTCGCCGTGGATTTTTTCCTTTTCCTTGAAAATCGGGATAAATGCGGCCGTCAATGCGCCTTCACCCAGCAATCGGCGGAACAGGTTTGGAATCGTAAAAGCGTATTGGAAAGCGTCATTGACCCAGCCAACGTTCATGAACGCCATGTAGGCAATTTCCCGGAACATTCCCAGGATGCGGCTGGTGAGCGTGGCAGCGGCCATCGCCCCGGAAGATTTGAGCATTTGCGACACGCGCAAAGAGTAAGAATTACAAATGCAAATGAAAAAAGAAAAAGAAAATAGACTCAATTGAACCCGGGCGCGCTCGCTCGCGCATTTTTTGCCCGGGAAATGCAATGACAACCGACCGGGATTTTGGCGAAAAGACGCCGTTTGATTCGGCAATTCATCAACCGACGCCCTGGTATTGGGCCTTTCCAAGGCCTGACCCTGCAGTATTGCATACTTGCGCTCGTAGCCCTACTGCCCGCAAAACTCATCCAGCGAGCGGCTCTTGCCTTCGATTCCTAGCCATGGATCGCGGCCGAAAAACGGCCAACGGCTCTTTTCGATCTGGTTTTCGTTGCATCTTCATTCTCCATTTTGCCGTGTCTTTTTCCCGTGAGGCAATGAATCGTTCCCAACACCCATTTCACAACTCTTTGGCTGTCTTCTATTTTGAGGCAAGTCACGCCAGGACGTTTCACGAATTGAAAACTTGACACGAACCGTGTCAATGGATACAGTCAATGCCATTGACAGTGATTGCAGTTCAAAGTTCAAGGAGGTTGCGCGGGTTGGTTGTGATTGCAACGGCGTTGGTTCTGTCTCGTGCCATGGCAATTGACGTATTGACGCAACACAACGATCTTTCGCGTGACGGCGCCAACACCAGCGAACCCATTTTGACCCCGGCCAATGTCGCCGCCTCATTTGGGCCGCTTTTCACCGATAATGTGGACGGACAGGTCTATGCCCAGCCGCTTTACGTCCAGAATTTGAAAATTTCCGGGGGCATTCACAACGTGGTTTTTGTCTGCACCGAAAACAATAGCGTCTATGCGTGTGATGCGGACACCGTCAGCAATATTTATTGGCATGTCAATCTTGGCGCGCCATTTGTCCCGACTTCGTGCAATGATCTGATCCCCGACGTGGGCATCACCAGCACCCCGGTGATTGATTTGAACAGCGGCATAATTTATGTGGAGTCGAAAATGGCTTCTGGAAATCATGAATTGCACGCGCTGGACCTGAGGACCGGTGACGAAGAATTCGGAGGCCCGGTGACAGTCGCCGCCACGGATTTTACGGGCAGCATTGAGCACCAGCGAGCGGGGCTGCTGCTGTTAAATGGCGTGGTTTATCTCGCTTTTGCGTCCCATTGCGACCAGGGCGCCTACCATGGCTTTGTGATGGGTTACAATGCAACCAATCTTTCGCTATTATACACTTTCAACACCACGCCAACCGGAAGCGAGGGTGGCATTTGGTCCAGCGGCATGGCGCCCGCCGCCGATACGAATGGGAACATTTATGTCATGACTGGAAACGGCACATTCGATGGCACGCAAAATTTCGGCATGTCCATGATCAAATTGTCCGGGAGCTTGTCGGTGGAAGATTATGCCACACCCACGAATTGGGCGTCGCTCAACATGGACGACTGGGATTTGGGCTCAGGCGGCATTGTTTTGTTGCCGCCCGATTACGCTGTTGGGATCGGCAAGGACACAAACCTGTTTCTGGTCAACGTCAACAATATGGGCCACGTTGGAAATTTTGCTCAAGTCTTCGGGGCCGAATCTTCATTTGGGCCCGTGGTCGGGCAGTCACCCGTTTATTGGCGGGGACCGGGGATCCAATATCTTTTTCTTATGCACGGCGATAATCCGACAATGGCGTTTCAATTTAACGGCGCCAGCATAAATACCACGCCCCTGGGGATCAGCGACTACTCCCAGGGCGACAAGCCTGGGGGACTATCGCTTTCAGCGGATGGAACCAACAATGGAATTTTGTGGGAAATCGGCACCGACAGCAATTTACGCGCGTACGATGCGGTCAATTTCCCGAAATTGCTTTGGACCGGGAGTGTCGGTGGCTATGTGAAAATGACATCCCCGACAATCGCGAACGGGAAGGTCTATGTGGGAACCACGAGTAACCTGGGGGTGTGGGGGGTGACGAACATTCTTTATATGCAGGGTGGCGCCAAAGAGCCTTTACTTAGCTGGGCCGCCGGCACGTTGCTGCAGGCGACCAACCTCGCAGGTCCTTGGACATCGGTTTCAACAACTTCGTCCTACATGATTTCGCCAACGAAGAGTCAGATGTTCTATCGGCTGGAATTGCCATAATCGAAAGCATTCGGAAAGTTTTTGCGCCAGAAAGGCGGCGGACGAAACGTCCGGCCTGAACTGTTTGATTTGCGCGGGCGCGGCGGCAGATACTCGTCCGACGCCAGTTGGCCATCGCCATTTTTATCCAGCGAAAAGCAAGAGGGCGCTGTTTTTACCGTCCACCTGCCTATTGATTCAACAGAATCGCGCGAGCGTGGCCCGCCATAAGCTCGACGATGGCGGATAAGCAAGACCGCCCTGCTCGTTTCCAGGGGGCCGGAAAAACCACTTTTTAATGCGCCCGAAGCGCGGCGCCTACTTCCTTAATCGCGCGTTCGATATGATGCGAAATGCGCTTCTGGCTCTTGACAGCGGAAGCATTCAGCACATTTTGGAGCAACCCGCGCGCCTCACGCAACCGGCCGTCTGAAAGGACTTGCTTTTCACGGTCCTTGTCATCGCCGGTCAAATCCACGCCAAGGAGGTCGGCGGCCTTATGGATTTGGTGCATGGCTTCCACGCGATGGCCACGGTAGTCGTGGTCACCCGAGGCCAGAATACGGTAGGCGCGATGCATCATGCCGGCTTCCGCCGAATCCTTGAATGCAACTGTTTGAAAGTGGGCGGACGGAGAGGCCGGGGCCTTCACCTTGGCCGTTTGCGGCGGGTTCGCCGCCAGCAAACTCGCGCCGCCCAAAACCGATATGATTGCCGATAATGATATAACTTTGATTTTCATATTGAGCAAAGATTATGACGGACCGGCCCGTTGTCAAGTTACAGAAAAAGGATAAAACAACAGAACGCAAAGAGAATTCATGATAATGCCAAATTAATTTGATTGGATTGCTGGAGTGCGGCTTGTATAAAAGGTCGCGACGATTTATATGGCAAGCCGGCGCGAATTTCTCAAATCTGCCGCTCTTTTGGGCGTCGCAGGCGCAGCCGGCGCGGCCATGGCGCAAACGGTCGGCGACGTTGTTTCGCCGGCCTTTTCGGGCGCGGCAACTTCGCATCGGGATTACTGGGTGAATGTCATGCAACGGATTGCCGAACCGGTGCTCTGGAATTTATCGCGGCGGCAATTGAAACGAAGGATGCCGGTCGAAGCCGCCAACCCTGCGGACCGTCGAAAATATACTCATTTGGAGGCTTTTGGACGATTGCTCGCTGGCATAAGCCCATGGCTGGCGGCAACCGGGTTGGATGATTCGGAAAACCAATTGCGCAAAAAATACATTGGCCTGGCCCAGATGGCCCTGGACGCGGCGACGGAGCCAAAGTCCCCGGATTTCATGAATTTCAACCGGGGCGGACAGCCGCTGGTGGACACGGCATTTTTGGCCCAAGGAATCTTGCGGGCGCCAACGGTTCTATGGGAACCCTTGCCGGAACGGGTGCAAGAGCAACTGGTCGCGGCCCTCAAATCATCGCGCGCAATCAAAACCCCGACGAAAAATAATTGGGTCATGTTCGCTGCAATTGTGGAAGTTGCGCTTCACAAAATGGGCGAGATAACGATCAAGGATCGGCTGGAAGATTGTGTCCAGCATATGCTCAGTTGGTATAAAGGGGACGGCGCGTATGGCGATGGCGAGGCTTTCCACTGGGATTATTACAACAGCTTCGTTATTCATCCCATGTTAATGGATACGCTGGTGGAATTGAAGCTAACAGACCCATACACGTATGAGCGGGTTTACAAGACCGAATTGGCGCGGGCGCGGCGATACGCTGAAATCCTTGAGCGGCTGATTGCGCCGGATGGAACTTTCCCTTCTATGGGGCGGTCAACGACGTATCGTTTTGGGGCCCTGCAGTCGTTGGCGCAGATTGCCTTGATGGAAGAATTACCAGAACGAGTCGGTCCCGCCCAGGTGCGCTGCGCTATGACGGCAATTATGCGCCGCATGATCGAAGCGCCAGGGACATTCGATGATGATGGATGGCTGCAAATCGGTTTTTGCGGCCATCAGCCGTCGCTGGGTGAAACTTATATTTCGACGGGCAGCTTATATCTTTGCTCGGCTGCGTTGCTGCCGCTGGGATTACCGCCGGAGAACCCATTTTGGAACAGCCCCTCGTCACAATGGACTTCCCAGCGGCTGTGGTCGGGTCAATCGCTGCCCAGGGACCACGCGATTGAGGATTAAGCCGCTTCAATATTCCAGGGTTTTTTCGAGCGCTTCTTCAAGCGCCTCGATTTTTACGGGCTTGGTTAGATGCATTTGAAAGCCGGTCCTTCGGCTGCGGGCCAGGTCGTCATCCATTCCGTAACCGCTCAAAGCGATGCCTTTGACGACCGGTGTTTTTTCATGAATTTTCGTAAACACGTCGTAGCCGTTGCCGTCGGGCAGGCCGATATCGGATATCACCAGGTCAAATTTTCCCTTTTCGGCAATGGCAATGGCTTCGCTGGCCGTGGCGGCGCTGACGACTTTGTGATGCCGCCGCTCCAATATGCGCGCGAGAGTGGACCGCGTCGGTTCATGGTCTTCCACCAACAGGATTTTTGCGCGATATCGCGGTTTGCCGTGATCAGAGCGGGAGAGGCTGCCTTCTGACTGGCTCGAAAGCGAAGGGACATTGCAATCGGTCGAAAACCGATTCCACGTTGCAAGGGGAAATTGGATCGTAAAGGTGGAACCGCAACCCGGGCCGGGGCTGGAGGCGGCAATGGAACCGGAATGTAATTCGATGAAATTCTTGCTGATCGCCAGGCCCAGGCCCAGCCCTCCGAAGCGGCGCGGATCCTCCGAATGGCCGCCTTGTTTAAAGGGCTCGAATGCGCTGGCCAGCTCGTCCGCAGTCATGCCAATGCCTGTGTCGGAAATGGTCACGATGTAATGGCCGTTTTCGGCGCGGGATTCAACGGTGATCTCTCCGCGCTGTGGAGTGAATTTGATGGCATTCTTGAGAATGTTCCAGAATATTTGCCTGACCCTCATGGCATCGCCGGACACTACACTCCCGGCGGCGGCAAGACTCTGCTTAAGCGTGATTTCTTTCTTTTCCATTTCCGGCTTCAAAATGCACAGCGCATCGGTAAGAACGCCGTGGATGGCAATGTCATTCTTTTCGATTTTCAATTTGCCGCTTCGGATGCGTGTTAAGCCCAGCAAATCATCTATGAGTTGCGCTTCCAACTCAACATTGCGCCGAATTATTTCGAAATTGGCGCGAATTCGCGGAGGCAGATAACGGTCGGCGGCGGATTCGCTGGCTAACAGCAGGACAGGATTCAGAGGCGTCCGCAATTCGTGAGATAAGATGGCCAGGAATTCGTCTTTTGCGTGATTTGCCTGTTCCGCCTCGTCATGCGCGCGCGTTAATTCGGCTTCCCACCGTTTTCTCTCGGTGATATCACGTGCAATTTTCGATGCGCCAATGATTTCGCCATCCTGGTTCTTAATGGGTGAAACAGTCAGTGAAATATCAATCAACCTGCCGTCCTTGCGCCTGCGCACCGTCTCATAATGGTCTATTCGTTCCCCCGCCCGGATTCGCGCTAGGATGCCTGGTTCTTCCTCAATATTCTCGGGTGGAAACAGGATCGTAACCGGCTTGCCAATGACCTCCCCGGCGGTGTAACCAAAAATTTTTTCGGCCCCTTTGTTCCACGTGCGGATAACCCCATCGAGGTCCTTCATGACGATGGCATCATCCGAAAAATCCACCAGGGCCTTGAAAATATTTGGAATGCCGGCACCCTCCGCGCCTCCTCCTTCGGTTTGCGCATCCCCAGGAACGCCCGTTGACCCTCGTTGCGCACGTCCAAAACGATGTTGCGTCCCTTCCAACTCCTTCCGTTGCGGCGCCGGTGTGTTCTTGCTGGCGAGGTGGTGAGATTCGTTGGCCTCCGAGCCATGAGACTTTTTGAAGCATTTAAACGCTCCGGGCAGGCGGAAAAGAGCCGCTATGAAAACCAATACATCATTGACGAGCGAGCGAATCTCCGACGGGTTTGCCCGCAAATAACACTCATAATCTTGCGGCGACTCGAAACAAAGAGCCGACATCCGGCGCACAATTCGTCGCCTCAGAATCGCCTGTTTATAATGTGTGAAATCAACCCCTGATTGCGCGCGTAACAAGCCCAAAATGTTTCCAAAAGCTCCTTGTTCCATATAACCCTTTAGCTACCAGAAATAAATCACATATTTCCCTCCCGCGCAACCGATGTTTTGGCTAAAGTGAAACATCTCACGCTGATAAGTACGAAGCAGCCATGTACTTCAGGTGTACTTCAGTGCCTTTTGGTCATTTGTTCTGTCGTTTGGCATGCGCATAGTATTACAATCGTGCAAATGTCATCCCGTTTATATCTCGTTCTTCTCTTTCTTGTTTTCGCCTTTGTTGCCCGCCCGGCGGACTGCCAAAGTACGGGATCAATTGGCGTTTCAAATACTCAAATTCGCGACGTCGTCGAGCGGGTGGCGCGGCATGAGATTCATTTCCTGGCCGACGGGGAGTATCCGGCAGTCACCAACCTGGATGAAGCAACCATGGCCCGGCCACCCGTCGGAATCGCCTGGAATTATCCCTGGGGCGTCGCGCTTTTTGGGATGGAACGACTGAGTCAGTTCACTGGCGACGATACCGGGCGCGATTTTGTGATGAAGCACAATCTCATTTGTGCGCGGTATTATCATTGGCTCGCCGGCCTGGAAAATCAATTTGGCGAAGAGGGAAAACAATTTGCCCGGCGATCGAGTATCAAGGGCCTCATCAAATTGGGAGATTTGGACAACTGCGGGGCCATGGGAAATGAACTCATTGAGAGCATGATCGAGTCGCCAGGCAACGTTTCGCCAGATGAAACTGAGGTCGTTGAACGAATTGCGAACTGGATTGTGAACAAGCAGGACCGGCTCCCGGACGGGACGTTGTGGCGTTCCCAGGTCATGGGCGGGACCGTTTGGCCCGATGACCTTTACATGGGCGCGGTCTTTCTCGTGCGGCTGGGAATTTATCGTCATAACCCGAAATTCATTGACGATGCCGCCCAACAAATCATACATCAGGCCGCGTTGGAACAGGATACTGATGGCCTTTGGTTTCACGGTTACTTTGTGGCCAAAAAGAAGCACGCGCCGTTCAAATGGGGTCGCGGCAACGGGTGGGCCATGGTCACGCTCGTTGAAACCTTGTCGGCCATAAATCGGCGGGACCCGCTGCGGCCAAAGCTTCTCAAAATTTTGCGACGGCAGATTCACGGTCTAAAACGGGTGCAGGCGGCCGATGGCGCGTGGCGGCAGATCCTGGACAAACCGCATTTGTGGGAGGAAACCAGTTGCACGGCCATGTTTGCCTACGGCATCGCGCGCGCGGTCCATCGCGGCTGGATTGCCCCTGGAAACATGGCAGTGGCGCGTAAAGCCTTCGCCGCCGCGGCCCGGCACGTGAACGCGCAGGGCGCCGTCAGCGGGACCTGCCAGGGAACAAGTATTGGAACGGACTTGAATTTTTACATGTTGCGCGAACATGGGCCGGATGATCCGCACGGATGGGGCCCGGTAATGCTTGCCGGAACCGAAATTTTGCGCGGTCCAAATTGATGGATTCCAAACTTACATTACCCTTGCCCTCGCGGTCACCGCGGCAATAGACCCGCGCATCTCGATGAGGAACGTTCGTTTTTTAGTTTTAGCCGCTGTCATAGGCGGCTGGCTCGGTCATGGAGGCGTCATGGTCTGCGCGCAAGCCGGCTTCATGGGGTTGGAGCATGGCTGGCGCATTCAGGCGGCCGCCGCGCCGTCCCTTCGCGATCCCCGCATGGGCGACTCGGAGATTTCGTCAAGGCGGTTCAAGCCTGATGACTGGTACGCCGCGAGCGTTCCAACAACAGTCCTGGGGGCGCTGGTCAATGATGGCGTCTATACGAACATTTTTTTCGGAACGAATTTTGCCAAAATTCCCCGCGGCCCATTTACAAATGCGTGGTGGTTTCGGGACGCGTTTATCATTTCCCGCGGTCAGGCGGCTGAAGACGCTGATTTGATTTTTGACGGCATAAACTATCGGGCAAATATTTGGCTGAACGGGAAGCAAATTGCGGCGACGAACAAAATTTTTGGGGCCTATCGGATATTTACACTGGACGTTAGCGGCAAATTAAAGAGAGGCAGGAACATATTGGCCGCGCAGGTTTTTCCGCCGCGACCTGGAGACTTTACCATGGGATTTGTGGACTGGAATCCGTGGCCGCCGGACCGCGGCATGGGATTGTTTCGGCCCGTCACGCTGCATTTTTACAAACATCTGGCGCTGGAACACGTATTCGTCAAGACCGACCTGCCGTCACTGGATGCCGCGGCAGACGATGGCCCTTGCCCCGCCGTTGCGCCCGCGGCGTTGACAATTTGCGCGGACCTGAAAAACCATTCGGCGCTGGAAACGACGGCGACGGTGACCGGAACAATCGGCCGCGTTAAATTCACCGGAGATTTTACATTACAGCCGGGCGAGGTGCGACACGTGGAGCTGACGCCGAAACGGCATCGGCAATTGTATTTTGAACACGCGCAATTGTGGTGGCCATGGGAATTGGGCCAGCCGCATCTTTATAATCTGACGTTGAGGGCGAGCGAGCGCGGAAGAACCACGGACACCGCAAGCGTCCGCTTTGGAATCCGCGAGGTGCGGGATTACATGACGGCGGAGGGCTATCGCGGCTACAGGGTGAATGGCAGGAAAATTCTTATCCGGGGCGGCGGCTGGGCGGACGAGCTGTTGCTGCGCGAAAACCAAACCAATCTCGATGCGCAGATCCGCTATGCCCGCGCCATGAACCTGAACACCATTCGCCTCGAAGGAATCTGGGGGAGCAGCCAGCGGCTTTACGATTTGGCCGACCAATACGGAATGCTAATCATGGCCGGCTGGAGTTGCCAATGGGAATGGACCGGCCAATTGGGCAAATCGTGCGATGATTTTGGCGGATTCAAATCACAATCGGACATGGAATTGGCCACAAATTATTTGCGCGACCAGGTTTTGTGGCTTAGAAATCATCCCTCCATTTTTGTCTGGGTTTTGGGGAGCGACAAATTGCCGCGCCCGGAACTGGAAAGGCGATACGATGCCTTGCTGGCGACGATTGATCCCACGCGGCCAACGCTGAAGACGTGCGGCGACGCCGCGAGCGCGGTGAGCGGCCCTTCAGGCGTGAAAATGAACGGCCCTTACGATTATGTCACCCCCAATTATTGGTATTTGGACCGGAAAAATGGCGGCGCCTTCGGTTTCAACACCGAAACCGGGCCGGGACCATTGCCGCCTCCGCTGGAAAGTTTGGAACGCATGATTCCGCGCCGGGATTTGTGGCCGATGGATGCCGTATGGACATTCCATTGTGCTCGCGGCCGGTTTCATCAGATGAACCGTTATTGGACGGCCTTCACAAACAGATATGGCATTCCGGGGGACGTGGCCGACTTTGCCTTCAAAAGCCAGGCGGCCAATTATGAGGCGATTCGCCCAATGTTCGAGGCGTTTGCCGTAAACCTGCCACACACGACCGGAATCATCCAATGGATGCTCAACGCCTCGTGGCCGAAGCTTTACTGGCAGCTTTACGATTATTACCTGGTTCCTGGCGGCGCTTTCTTTGGCGCAAAAAAGGGAGCCGCCCCATTTGCGGTGATTTATGACTACGGAAATCGCGGTGTCTATCTGGTCAATCAGACCCGAAAGGATTTCGGGTTGTGCCGAACCGCCATCACGGCATACGATTTAAATTCCAAACGGATTTTTGACGCGACAGAAACGAACGCCACGCGCGCCTGGGGCGCGCAAAAAATTTGCGATTTGTCGGCTTTGGCCCCGGGCACGCCAGTTTATTTTCTGAACCTTCAGACGGAGGATCGAAGCGGCATCAATCTAGCCGACAATTTTTATTGGCTCTCAGTGAAACCGGATGTTCTCGACGAGGCCGGCAGTGCCTGGTACGTCACCCCAAACCGCTCATACGCGAATTTCCGCGCATTGGATCAACTCCAGCCCGCCATGGTGCGCTATACCGTCTCATATAAGCGGACGGGAATTGGCCGGCTTGCAGATGTACACTTGGAAAACGTCGGGGACAGCCTCGCCTTTTTCATCGAAATGAAGATTGTGGACGCGAAATCAGGCCGGATTCTCACGCCCGTCATCTGGAATGACAACTATGTGTCGCTTCCTCCTCATTCGGAAGCACTTTATACGGCAAGTTTCCCCGCAGCGAACGACCCAATGTTGAAATTGGCGGGTTGGAACGTAAAATTTGAGCCTTCCCGCTGACTTTTGCGAATTGCATTGTAACGTGCAATTTGTGGTGCAACTCCCGTCCTCCTTTTTTGGAAAAAACCTCGTAAATGGCCCAATTCCTTCTGCGGGGGGCAGTCAACGCCAATGGCCGGTCACCGGCGCGCGGATGCCAGCTTGGCGTGATTTAAGCTGATGCTGATTCAGGTTTGTTTTCAATGGTTCCCTGATTTCCCTGAGAATGAAATAGTAAATACACAAATGAAACTGGGAAAGCTGATGTATCAGCCAAATAAAAATAGGGCGAACGGTTTTCCCAATTGAATTGTCAAATGATTAAGTAAAAAATTGGTGGCGGAGGCATTTCGCCGCGCCAAAAAAACGAAAGGAGTTAGTAATATGAATGCAAGTGAAACACATCCCCTTCATCGCTATTCTACTGAAACGCTCGGCGGTTCAGTGACGGAAGGGATTGGCGCTCTGGCCACGATCGCGCTGGCCATAGTGGGACTGGTGGGGATATTTACCAACATTGTGGCTTCGGTGGCTACAATAGTGATCGGCGCCGTTTTTCTGGCGGACAGCATGCTGGCAAGATCGGCGGTAAGTACATTGAATGCGCAGGGCATTCGCACGTGGGGCGGGGGCATGAACGCGAGCTTCTTCGCAGGCCTCGCGGGTATCGTCCTCGGGATCCTATCCTTCTTCCACTATTCGACTGTGCTGATCTCCATTGCTGTCCTGGTCTATGGCTGCGCGCTCTTGTTGAGCGGTGGCACCCTGGCTCGCCTGGGTTCGCTTATGAGCGGCTCACAGGAATCGGGCGGCATGACGGCGGCCGAGAGCGGCAGCGGCAGTCAGTTCATGGGGCTGGCCGTGGCGGTGCTGGGCATTCTGGCGGTTATTGGCCTGGTGCCTATGACATTGGCGCTGGTTGGATTGTTGTGCCTGGGCGCCGGCGCGTTCTTTAGCGGGTCGAGCGCGGCAATGCTCTCAAGTCACGCTCACTGAAGAAACCGATTGGAACGATGGAATGCGGGTTTGACTAAAGCCCGCATTCCAGTCTAAGTGGCATCGAAAACATTCTCCAAATCACGCATTGAGTGATGAACCTTTGTTCCTGTGTGGCAGCCCCGAAAGGTTTTCCGGGCTTTAACTCTTTCGCGCAACAACCGCTCGCCGCCCAGCCCGCGACCCAATAGCGGGCGAAACGTCTCGCAAACGCCCGTCCGAACCACAGTTCCTTGGACAATTTGGCAATTGCCGCAAAATATTCTCAAATCGGAGATTATCACAGTCAATCATTTGTGCGTGGCGCGTTCTTGACGAGTATTCAGGCGATGTTGAAATGTGTAAGAGCGCACTAACATGGATGAGTATTGATTTTGAGAAGCTTGGGGACACTAACGAGGTTGCGCAGGTCAAAAGGGCGCTGGACTGCTATTCAAAATATTCGAAATGAAACGAGGTTCCTGAAGGGGTTGTTGTTCAATCCCATGAAACAACCATTTGAAAAGAACACCCCCGGAGTTAACCTAACTTCCCCGGCGATCTTCAAAAACATCAATGAAACCGATGTTTTCTCGATTTTGTCTGGCTACAAACTTTGTAACCTATTGTTTTTCAATGCCTTAAAACAGTTGAATCATTGCGCTACA
>JBOHXA010000737.1:0-1336 GCA_050737335.1 Limisphaerales bacterium
GCCCAAGGCCCCTTTGGCCTCGGCCTGTTATTCTTCACTGGAATTGTGAACAACCCAAAAGTCTTCTATTGCCCGAGTGTTCTCACCGGCGAATATTCATTCCAATACTATAGCGCGCCTGGTTACAATTGGCCCGCCATGACGCCGCTGGCCCAGCAGCAGGGCGATGGAAACCCCTTCGTTCGCTGCGGTTATAATTACTACCCGCAATCAAAGATCACTCAGGCCGTTTCGACCAGTGAAGGCACGCTTCATCTTCCAGCCATGACGTTTGAAACGGTCTCGTTCAACGTCCCAAATCCTCCGGGTGGCGCCAGTCCCAACTCAACCACCGAACCGGCGCCTATTAAGACTACGGTGCTCAATCAAAATCTGGCAATTGCCGTGGACTCCCTAAAGACATGGTCGTTGATTAACCACAAGGAAGCCGGAAACCCGTACGGATTAAACGCCGCCTTCCCGGACGGCCATGTCCGCTTCGAGCCGGTCAATGGCAATAATCGAAAGAACTCCTATTTACCCTTTGACCGATACGATCTGTGGGACCCAACAATTTCAGACGGCCCTGGCGAAACTTCATACTCCGGCTCCATGCCGGCCTTCCGCATCATAATGAGCGGATTTCAACCCTGACCGCGATGAGAAAAAATTGTTTATCAGGTCCGGCTTTTTGCCCGCTGGAACTGTAACTTTAACCAAATAATCGTCATGAAAAAGCATCTCCTTTCCATCGTTTTGACCGGATTGTTCGCCGCCGTCGCCGCGCCTTGTGGCGCGCAAATTACGCCAACGAACTTTTTCAGTGACACTTTCGGCGACGGCAGCACCATCAACTCCGCGACGCCGACTCCGCCTGGAACCAACTTCACCAGTTACGAGGAAATATCCGGGAAGAGCTGGAACCCAAATCCTCCGACTGTGAGCGCTAATGACCTGCGGTTTGGAATTTCGGCGACCAGCGGAGGCACCGCCGAAATCCAGGCGTTGTTTTCAACCAATGGGGTTAATCTGGTCGCGGCGGGAACGGATTACGTTCAATTGACAATTGTGTTCACGAATACTTCGGGCGGACTTCTGACTGCGGGACAGGGATATCTTGGGATCGGTTTGTATAACAGCGGCGGCAGCGAGAATTATCCCGTGGCGGGAGGGCTGAACGGCACGGCGACCAGCGCATACAGCACAAGCGCCACTGGAAGCGCCGCAAACTGGCAAGGTTACTTCGCGCAAGTGGCTTACAGCGGTTATAATTCCGCCATCCTCACTCGCCCGGCCCAGGGCGGCTCCGACAATAATAACCAGGAACTTTTGACCACCGGCAGCGGAACCTATAGTT